>JAGLWX010000071.1 GCA_023133185.1 Fidelibacterota bacterium | reverse complement strand
GATTGAGACGGAAAGATTTTTCAAGCGGCGGTCAAAGGCGGCACGAAATTATGCAAACCGCTTTATCCATTTACTGGTAGATGAATTTCAGGATATCAGTCCGATCCAGAACCGCATTTTTGAAGCCATGATCGAATTAAACACGCAGTTGATTACGTTTTATGTCGGAGATGAAAAACAGTCGATTTATCGGTTTCGCGGCGCCGAAGTGGAGATTTTTAATACGCATAAAGAATTGAAACCACTGCTCTATCTTGATAAGAATTTCCGCAGCCTGAAATCGTTGATCGATTTTTATAATCGTTTTTTTACATTTCTGTTTAATACTCAGGAGAAAAAACCGAAGTACGATGTCGGTTATGATAAACCGGTAGAATCTGCCGACTCGACTATTTCTGAATCGATTCTTGTGGAATTGTTAATTGTCAATGCGGATGATGATTCGATCGAAGAAACCAAAGATATAAAGTTGGGTCATCAAAGCGTTTTCTCATCTGTAGAAGCGGAAGCTACGCATATTATTCAACGGATGAATGCTCTTCACAAACAAGCAATTGTAAAGGAAAAGGATGATAATTTGCGGCTTGCTGAATGGCGGGATTTTGCAATTTTACTCCGTTCGCGAACGCACCAGGAAAAATTCGAGAGAGTGCTGCAAAAGGCAGGAATTCCCTATTATGTGAGTTCAGGAATTGGGTTTTATGAACGCCGGGAAGTGTTTGATGTCATCAATTTTATCCGGGCGCTGTTGAATTGGTTTGACGAGAGCGCTTTGATTGCGACGCTCCGGTCTCCAATGATCGGTATCAGCGATGTGGCATTGATGTCTTTCACGACGGACAGCGGATTGATGGATGGAATACAGAAAATTCTGAAAGATGATGAAGCTCTGTTGAAAACCATAAACCCTGACCATCTTCGACAGTTCCGGGAATTTTATATGCTTTATAAGAAATTGCATGAACAGCTTGCAGTTTCCACAACGGCAGAATTGATTCAGCAAATTCTGGATGAAACCGGCTACCTGTCTGTATTGGCGGCGTTTCCCGATGAAAAACAAAGCCTCGCGAATGTGTTGAAGCTGATCGATCTGGCTGTTGAGTGGAGCAGTGTTCAGGAGATCAGCCTGGTGGATTTCATACGGCGCATTAAACTTTACCAGGCGATGCAGGTGCGCGAGGGTGAAGCCAATCTGAGTTCCGAAAGCGAAAACAGCGTGACCATTATAACAATCCACGGGGCGAAAGGGCTGGCGTTTCCGATCGTAATCATACCGCGACTTGCGGCTCCCCTTAAATCCAACCGGAACCGCTTGCTGATTCATCATTCGGATGGGATAGCTTTAAACCTGAAAACGATGTTTCAAATGGAACATTCGTTTGTGTACCGGTATTTGTCACAGATAGATAAAGAGCGGTCGTTTGCCGAGGAAAAGCGGCTGCTTTATGTGGCTGCCACGCGGGCGGAATCCTATTTAATATTGTCAACCGTTGAGAAAATGAGCAAAAGGCCAGGACCTTCACTATGGCGAACAATTTCGACATTTTTTGAAGTGGAGAATGATAACGCATTTCAAAAGCATGAAAGCACAATATCGGAATTGTATGATGATTTCAATAATCTTCAGCCGGAATCATCCGTAACTACCAACCATCTTACTGATTCTGATAAAGAGAAAATATTAGAAATGATAACACCGCTACCGTCTAAAGCCAAAGTAGAAAAAGTGACGCCCACGACATTTGCCGGCTGGGTAAGTGAGCAATCGGGGAAAATGCCGGATTACGAAGCGTATTCTCCTGTAGATACTTCAACGATGATGCATGAAAAATCACTATCCGCTCTGGAAATGGGCACAGTTATCCACCGGGCGTTCAGCTGGTGGGATTATCAAAAAACCGATACTCTGGGTGGTTATGTTGCGCAGCTGATTAAACCCTATTTTCTGGATTCTAAAGAAGAAAAAAGGCTTGTAAACCAGGCGGAGGAGTGGGGCGAAAGATTGCTTCATCCGGACAATAAGCTATATCATCTTCTGAACAGCGCCGTTCAAATTGAGCGTGAAATCGATATTTATGCACATCTGCATGATACGCTGATAGAGGGAAAAATTGATCTTTTACTTCGGATGGAGGAAGATCAGTATGTGATAATCGACTTAAAATCCGATCATATTACAGAATATCCGGATGATTTCCTGATGATGAAATATAACGCCCAGTTAGACCTTTATGCGTTGATGTTAAGCCGCTGGTCCAAACTGAAGGTGTCTAAAAGTTGTATATATTTTATCCGGAATGGATTGCTAATCGAACAGGAAACGACTCCGGATATCATTCATAAAACGGAAGCTCAATTATTGGAATTTATAGAGGGATAAAGTTGTAGGATTAAATGGTTTATCCTTTTCATACAATACCTGTTTGACTTTGACAGTATTTCACAGGGTAAATAGTCAAACGAGCTCCGTCCGTCCCAATAGCAAAGCGTATCGGGATAATCAACTAATCCCTGACACAGCGGACCGAAAAACCTTTTCGTTTAAGGTAGTCATAGCGGTAAACACCTGAACGATCGTAATCCAGTCTCCAGCCCCATGCGTAGTTACTACTGCTCTCTGTAGAAGACCAAAAGTAGGCGTAGTCACCAAGATAATAGTAATAACCAGTACCGACATCGCGAAAACCGCTAGGCAAAGCGGAAAAACCACTTTCATTGGTTGCGCCAGTGTTGGGGCTATTCCAATGTGTTGTACCTGTTTCTTTAATTTTACCACCAGCCACATTACTACCGCCAAGGTAGTCTACTAATGTTTGCCATTCTGTATCACTGGGCACATGCCAGCCTTCAGGTGCGATATTGCGACTTTCATCTACTGCATACCAGTTATAGAGCCTGCCGTAAGTTGGCACGTAGCTGACATTATTATCGTAATTACAATAGGCACCGGTTGTCAGGTTTGCCCATTCTGTATTGTCTGTTACATTGGGTATGGCATCACCGTTGCGGTAATGGGTAACTTTCAGGTTTTCTGCCATCCACCATTGATTGCCAATTTTTACTGTTTGATATACATTGCCGTCTATATCGGTGACTGTTCCAGTTTCAATTTCTGTCGTGAAACTTACCTGATTACCATAAGCTGTTCCCTGGCTATTGATTGCGTATGCCCTCACATAGTACGTTGTGTTTGAATTTAAACCGGAGACTGTAGCGCTAAAACTTCCAGTACCGCTTCCTATTTGCTTTGTGTAATTGCTTGTTGTTGGAGTCTGACTGGTGCTATAACAAACGCCCCGGGATGTTACCGTAGCATAGCCATCGCTCGTAACATTTCCTCCTAATACTGCACTGTTGGATTTTATATCACTTGCTGCATCAGTTGTAACTGTCGGAATTACAACAATAGGACTGGTTGTAAAACTGATCTGATCACCATAAGCAGTTCCCTGACTGTTAATTGCGTAGGCTCTCACATAATATGTAGTATTTGAGTTTAAACCGGAGACTGTAGCACTAAAAGTTCCGGTACCGTTTCCCATTTGCTGGAGGGAACTGCTTGTTGTTGGATTCTGACTGGTACTGTAGCAAACACCTCTGGATGTGACAGTAGCATTGCCGTCACTTGTAACATTTCCTCCTAATACTGCACTGTTGGATTTTATATCACTTGCTGCATCAGTTGTAACTGTCGGAATTACAATAATAGGACTGGTTGTAAAACTGATCTGATTACCATAAGCAGTTCCCTGACTGTTAATTGCGTAGGCTCTCACGTAGTACGTTTTGTTTGAATTTAAACCGGATACAGTAGTGCTAAAACTTCCAGTACCGCTTCCTATTTGCTTTGTGTAATTGCTTGTTGTTGGAGTATGACTGGTGCTATAACAAACGCCCCGGGATGTTACCGTAGCATAGCCATCGCTCGTAACATTTCCGCCTAATTTTGCACTGCTGGCTGTTATATTTGTGGCTGCATCTGTTGTGACAGTGGGAGGGGATATTGTTTGACTTGTCGTAAAATTGATCTGATCACCATAAGCAGTTCCCTGACTGTTAATTGCGTAGGCTCTCACATAATATGTAGTATTTGAGTTTAAACCGGAGACTGTAGCACTAAAAGTTCCGGTACCGTTTCCCATTTGCTGGACGGAACTGCTTGTTGTTGGATTCTGACTGGTACTGTAGCAAATACCTCTGGATGTAACAGTAGCATTGCCGTCACTCGTAACATTTCCGCCTAATACTGCACTGTTGGATTTTATATCACTTGCTGCATCTGTTGTAACGGTAGGAATAACTAATGTAAGAGTACCAGTACCAGAAAACTGAACATTATAAGGATTTGTTAAATTAACACTATTATGATTAATTGTTAATGTACCGCTATATGTTTGATTATTTGTTGGAAAAAATCTTACTATTACGGTTTTCGTTTGACCTGGATTTAAAGAATACGTTCCCCCACCACTCTTTATTGAAAATCCTACTCCTATTACACTTATATCACCAATCAGATCATCATCTGAATCATTAGAATTTATAATCGTTACAGTTTTATCTGAATATTGGCCGAGATTGATACTCCCATAGCTAATAGTATCACTGGAAACTGAAATCTCAATATACTTTTTCCACTCAGGTTCTGGGCAATTTTGAAAAAATATAAATAAGGTAAAAATTAGAAAAATTGGCTTTAAAATAGTTCTCATTATGCAACTCACTTTTAAAAGTTTATTATAAATTTTACATTGCATAAACTTTGATTATCTCCTGAAAATTCAATATTGACTTTTTTATCAATTAATTTCTTTTCATTTACTTTATTCACGACATAATATAACATAAATCCTCCAGCTGCAATTGCACAATATTGTGAATAATTAAGATATTTTTTAGTCAGATCTTTGTATGATTCCATGTCACTTTTTGTAGTAGAGTTTTGATGTTGTTTATAATAATTCTGACTTTGAATATATATGTATAATCCTATTCCTCCCGAAGCAACTGCACCTATAGAAGCAATATATTTATAATTAGACGATACTTTTTTAGATTTTATACCTGACCACTCAGGAATTTTTCCTGATGCAAGTTGAATAGCGACATCTCTAATTCCCTGTGTTAGTAACGTTCCTATATCTCCGGTAAAATCGTAATTTGCAACTCGCAAAACCTCACCGGTTTCCACACTAATCATTCTTGAAGAGACTGAAAATACATTCCCCACTTTACTTATACTTCCTCCGATGATCTGTTCAGCACCGATTAATTTTCCTATTTCAATTACACATTCATCAGAAGTACAACCGGATATCTGAAATCCTTGTTCATTGAGAATTTCTTCCATCATAGCTCGTTCCATGACTTTATATTGCCCGGTTTTAAACAATTCATCTCTCAAACGGTCTGTCAGAGCGCTTGCTTCCATTTCTGATACACCTTTCGCCTCAAAGTCAATAACA
>JAGLWX010000070.1 GCA_023133185.1 Fidelibacterota bacterium | reverse complement strand
TTTTAACTTCTAATCGGAGTACTCAACGAATAAATTCCCAAAGGGGACAAGCGGTTTGTATTGCCGGGAGCATCAAATCCACTCAATAAATTGAGCGGTTAATGTTTATAATTCCGCTTCGGGGAAGAATCTCGTCGATAATTGGCTAAGATTCTTCATTCGTACTTCATTCAAAATGACATGATTTTTACTTTTTAAGAGACTATCAAAAATTTAGATTTGTATAATTTTTATTTTTAGCACATATTTCACACCGTAATTTTGAAGTTTCTTGAATACTAATAAAGACGGAGGCGGAATGCCTGATGTTAATACCACATTACGGGAATTAGAAAAAGACAGAAGTAATCTGATCAAGGCATTGCAACAAGTTCAAGAACTGGAAGGATATATATCCGACACCGATATTAGTGAAATTTCGGATTATTTTTCGATCCCGCCGGTTGAAGTGGAAGGCGTTCTCAGTTTTTACGCTCAATTTAAGCGCGAAAAACCCGGCAAGTACATCATTTCGGTCTGTGACGGAACCGCCTGTCACATTAAAGGAGCCAGTTTAATTGCAAACTGGATAACGGATGATTTAGGCATTAAGGACGGTGAAACTGATGAAGAAGGATTATTTTCGCTCGTAACCGTCGCCTGTCTGGGCTGTTGCAGTTTAGCGCCGGTCATTGGTATCAACGGTAAAATATTCGGAAATCTCGATAGGAAAAAATTATTAAAAGTCCTCAAACAATATAAGCAAATGGGTTAAGATGATTAAGCGGATTAAAATAGGCATAGGAAGTTGTGGTTTGGCTGCCGGCGCGGCGGAAGTATTCGATTTCTTCAAGGAAAATGTCCGGGACATCGACATCGTTGGTGTGGGTTGTATCGGTCACTGCTACGCCGAACCGATTGTGGAAGTCGAGACCGATAACGGATCAATTTACTACCACAGCGCTAAACCAAATCAGGCTTATCTCGATAAAGTGCTGAACATGGAAGATGATTTCCGGCTTTCTTTTCGTCCGGAACGCAGCGACCGTGAATTACCAAAAGTCACGAAACTTGCAGGGAAAATCGACCCTATTTCTATTGATGAATATATTCAACATGGTGGTTATGAAGCTTTTCAAAAAGCGCTCAAAATGAAACCCGCTGATGTTGTCGAAGAAGTAAAGATTTCCGGTCTGCGCGGTAGAGGCGGCGGCGGTTTTCCAACAGGTTTGAAATGGAGTTATTTGCTTGCACAGCAATCCGGGGAAAAAGTATTAATCTGTAATGCCGATGAAGGTGATCCCGGCGCATTCATGGACCGTTCTCTTATGGAATCGGTTCCTCACCAGGTTCTGGAGGGCATGCTGATCGCAGTCCGGGCAACCGGCGCCACACAAATATTTATCTATTGCCGGGCTGAATATCCACTCGCAATAAAGCACCTGAAAATCGCGATCAACCAGGTTCTTGATAAAAAATTAAACCGGATAAACGGTCAAGAGATCGATATCCACATCAAAGAGGGAGCCGGCGCTTTCGTCTGCGGTGAAGAAACTGCCATGATTCATTCACTGGAAGGTAATCGCGGTACCCCCCGCTTTCGTCCTCCCTACCCTACGGATTCCGGTTTCAAAGGCTATCCAACCTTAATCAACAATGTTGAGACATACGCAAATATTCCGATCATTATTAATGAAGGCGGAGAAGAATTTGCCTCATTGGGAACAGAAAACAGCAAAGGGACTAAACTCTTTGCTTTGGCAGGTGATCTCAAATATCCGGGTCTGGTAGAAGTGCCTATGGGTATTACTCTAAGTGAAGTGGTCTATGAGATTGGCGGCGCCGAAAAAGGAAGTGTGAAAGCTGTCCAGATTGGCGGTCCAAGCGGCGGATGCATTCCCGCCGATCAATTCGATGTCAAAATCGATTATGACTCCCTCGAATCACTTGGCGCAATCATGGGATCGGGCGGATTGATCTTCATTGGCAATAACCGTTGCATGGTCGAAACTGCCCGCTACTTCCTCGATTTTACCGCTCGTGAAAGCTGTGGCAAATGCACGTTCTGCCGAGTTGGAACCAAACGGATGTTGGAATATCTTGAGAATATTACCCATGGCAAAGGTCAGCCGGGAGATATTGATTTTCTGGAAGATTTGGGAAACAAGATCATCAAAGGTTCGCTTTGCGGACTGGGACAGACTGCTCCAAATCCGGTGTTATCAACAATAAGATATTATAAAAATGAATACCAGAAACACGTTGTGGAAAAACAATGTGAAGCGCGGGTATGCAACGCTCTCGTGGATTTATATTTAGATCAGGAAAAATGTATTGAATGCGGTTTATGCATAAAAAATTGTCCGGTTAATGCGATTTCGGATGATTTCGTGATAGACAATGAGATATGCACTCGCTGCAACAGCTGTATTGAAGTTTGCCCAACAGACGCCATCGGAAGAACTGCAAGAGGAGACGCCAGTGCCTAAAATTACCATAACTATTGATAATCGTAAATTAAGCGTAGAAAACGGCAAAACAATTCTTGAAGCAGCCCGGGAAAATGATATTAACATCCCTGCGCTATGTTACCACGATAAAGTTTCCCACAACACATCTTGCTTCGTCTGCGTCGTAAAAGATACAAAGACCGGTCAGTTCATGCCGAGTTGCGCCGCAATAGCTACAGACGGAATGATCATTGAATCCGAATCGGAAGAGGTTCAGTCTATGCGGCAAATGGCGTTAAACCTGTTACTCTCCGAACACACCGGCGACTGTGAAGCTCCTTGTACAATTGCCTGTCCTGCCCATGCCCAGGTTGAGGAATATGTTCGCGCAGGACGTAATAAAGAACTCTTGAAAGCATTGCAAATTATTAAACAGCGCATTCCGCTCCCTATGTCAATCGGTCGCGTGTGTCCCCGTTTTTGTGAAAAGGATTGCCGCCGAAATGTAAAAGATCAACCGGTCGCGATCAACGATTTTAAACGGTTGGCTGCCGACATGCATTATGATACATATATGGAAGATTTGCCTGAGTTAAATGGTAAAAAAGTCGGTATAGTAGGCGCAGGTCCGGGTGGATTAGCAATAGCATATTACTTAAGATTAAATGGTATCGCTTCGGCTCTTTATGATAAGATGCCCCAAGCCGGTGGTATGTTGCGGTATGGAATTCCCGAATATCGCCTCCCGAAACAAATATTGGACCGGGAGATTGCTCACTTTGATAAAATGGGCGGCATTACCATTCTCTGCAATCGTGAACTCGGCAAAAATCTCAATATCGAAGAATTGAAAAATAAATACGACGCCGTCGCCATTGCGATTGGTTCCTGGAAACCAACATCTATGAGAGCAGAAGGCGAAGAACTTGCCGCAGGTGGCATTCAATGGCTGGAAAAAATCGCATTGAATAACTGGTCGGGAGAAAACCCCTGGAAAACCATTGTCATCGGCGGTGGAAATACGGCGATGGATTGCGTCCGCACATCCGTCCGGCTGGGTAGCCCGGAAGTCTATTGCTTTTATCGGCGAACCGAAGAGGAAATGCCGGCGGAACAGATCGAAATCGATGAAGCCCGTGAAGAAGGAGTCATATTTGAATTTTTAACCGCTCCCGTAAAACTAACTGAGAAAAATGGCAAGAAAATTTTCACCTGTATTAAAATGAAATTAGGCGAACCGGACGCTTCCGGTCGGCGGCGACCTTTGCCGATTGAAGGAACGGAATTTGATGCGGAGGCGGATACGGTTATCGCCGCTATCGGTCAAAAAACAGCCGCTCCCAAAGGATTGATACTAAACAGATGGGGTGATATTGAAGTCGATAGCGACAATTACCAAATGGCGGACAATATTTTCAGTGCAGGCGATTGTGTATCCGGTCCGGCAACAGTTGTGGAAGCAGTTGCCGGTGGACGGCGGGCAGCAATGGGAATCATATCATATTTCAATAATGAAAAATATAAAGAGTCCTACATCATCAATGTATCCCGCGGTCACTGGCAATCATTGCGCCCTGACGATCTGATTTATTTAAGAGATATTCGGAAATCAGACCGTCAGAAAATGCATTTTATTCCTATAGAAGAACGGAAAAAAACATTTAAAGAGGTCACCAACAGCTTTACCGTTGAAGAAATTGCAACAGAAGGCGAACGCTGTTACGAATGCAGCTGCACCGCTAAGAATGATTGCCGCCTGAAAGACTTTGCTGAGATGTACAATGCTCATCCGGAAACGATCAAGGGTGAAAAACTCAGATATGATTTCGATACCCGCCATCCCGCTATCATTCTCGACCGAAATAAATGCATCAAATGCGGAATCTGCGTAAAAGTGTGTAAGGAAGTGGTCAATTTATCATTAATCGGATTTAAAGACAGGGGATTCGGCACACATATTGACACAGCTTTTGGGGAAGTACTTCCGACCAGCTGCAAAGAATGCGGCGAATGTATCGAAGCCTGCCCGGTCGGCGCGCTGGACTGGAAAGAAAAATCCTGAAGAATTATCTTACGTTATTTATTTGCACCTAAATTGAGTGATTTATGTAACACAAACACTCTTGTTTGTGAAGAGAGTATGAAATAAATGCGGTAAACCATATAGTCCATTACAAGTCAATTTCTTATTTTTTTGTAAAGAAAATCTTAACGCAAAGGCGCAGAGATCGCAAAGGTACGCAGAGTTTATTAGAAAATTTCATCCCGAAAGTGCTTGTCTTAAATATGTCAGCAGCTTCGGTTTGGCAACATGTTTGTTATATATTTAACAATTCTCTGCGTTCTCTGCGCCTCTGCGTTTATAACAATATTTTTTCATTTTATGGCTCTGCCTGTCACTTTGGGGGCTTGTCCAAGTTAGATTGTAATTACATTATCGGAATGGATGTTATTCCCTGGGACGCTTATCACCTTTAAAAATAATATATACCCCAATCCCCACAAGAAAAGCCGGAATTAAATATCGCCATCCGATCCGTATTAAATCTCTAATTAGGCTATCGAAATACCACCAGTCACGCATCAGCAGAGTAAATCCCATCAATATTAGAAATAAACCAATTACTATCTGTACTCCGTAATTTGACCGGATTTCTGAGGCTTTTTCTTCATTGGGCTTTGCCGTAGAGTCTGTAAATACATCTGTCGAAGGAACAATCATCCAGGCAACAAGATAGGCAAGCAAGCCGATTCCGCCAAACAGGAATAAAACACCCCAAACTAATCGCACAAGCACCGGATCTACTTCAAGATATTCACCAACGCCGCCACATACGCCGGCAATTATCTTATTCTTCCGGCTTCGATATAGTTTTTTCATCTATTTCTCCTCACTTATTTTGATAAGATTTTCTTAAGGTTTTTGATATTTCGTCAACCCGGCGTATAGGTTCACACAACCGATACTTTGTACAAAGCTTCAAAATCATTTCTCGCGCATCTTCTATTGTACATTTATATCCCGGTGATATAAATAATGGTCTGCACTTCTCTTTACTTCTGAGGACCGCTCCGACAATCCGGTTTTTGATATATAAATCAGAATAATCACCTTTATCCATTCCCGGTTCCGAATATTCACCGATAAGTTTTGATTTCGCACAACCTATACTGGGAATATCAAATATCAATCCAAGATGCGAAGCTAATCCCAGCCCCCGCGGATGAGCAATGCCCTGACCGTCAGCAATAATCAGATCAATTTTTGTACCTGTTTTTTCAAAAAGCGGCAACAGTATCGGAATTTCCCGAAAACTTAAATATCCGGGAATATAAGGAAAATTCACTGAATCAATCCGGGTTTTAATTAACTCTTCTTTGACGGTAAACGCCCCATTTCCGTTGTCATTGATTACGGAGAATATTCCCAGAACAGCATATCC
>JAGLWX010000007.1 GCA_023133185.1 Fidelibacterota bacterium | reverse complement strand
CATTACTTTTCCGACTTTAGTCGGTCTTATTCTTAATTTAGAAAGGTGCTAAGCATTCACGAGCAATATCCGACATTTTATACTTGACACGACAGTAGCCCGTGTCAATATGATAAAATATTTACCATAATTATTGATTGAAATCACATAATGATGTAAATATCAAATATTTTTTTTCAATATGCCAACCATCAGTTAATATTTTTATCAAACAATTGTTTCTTATTATCATTTAGCAAATATTTAATGCTATCGGTTTATGGAATTTTTAATTATTTTATCACTGTATTTATATTTTAGGAGAATAGTAATGAAAAATTTGTATAAGGTCTTTGCAATTATGGGCGTTTCTCTGGTATTCACCAGTCTTGTCTGGGCGGAAAAACAATCACTGGTAATAATGGATTTTGAAGCAAACGGAATTCCACCCGAAGAAGCAAAAGTATTCACCGAACATCTTCAAGTTGAATTATTCAATTGTGGCAATTTTGTCATCCTTGAAAAACCGGATATCAGCGGAAATCTTGCTGCTAAAGGATTTCTAATAACTAAATGTTCAACCGTACCTTGCCTGATCGAAGCGGGCAAACTGTCGAACGCCGATTTGGTTGTAGGTGGAATGATCAGCAAGATCAGCGATACGTATTCTATCACAGCACGCCTTGTAGATGTAGGGAGCAATGATGTTGTAAAAATGGTTTCCTATGATCATGAAGGCAACATTGTAAGTTTATTGTCCGATGGTATCGAACATATCACAGCTAAATTACTGGAGCCTAAAAAAATCGTACCGGAACCCACGGTAGTTCAAACACCTGACCCAACAACTGAAAAAGAAGAACTAACTGTTACAAAACCAACAGCTTCTCCAAATGCCGGTGGAATCGGTCCGGCGCTTGCCAGTTGTCTGATAGGACCACGTGTAGGACTCGAAATGAATGAGGGAAACGACGAAATCCATCTCAGTGAATGGATTGCACTTGGAGGATCTATTGTTGGAGGTTCGGCGACAGGCTCTTTAAGGCCGGTCGGTAATCTGATATTATCGGGAACAAGGGCATATATGGCATATGAAATGGGCGGAAAAACAAATAGTCTGGAAGGCGCTCTTGCCAGTTACTGTATCGGTCCGAGAATTGGAAACGAAATAAATTACCGTAAAATACGAAATAAAGAATGGCTTCTCTTAATTCCCTGTATCAACATTTATCCGTTGATCAGTATTCCGCTGGAAGCCTATCGTGGCAAAACAATGACTGAAATTGAGATTGAGGAAGGACTTCGTAAATAATCACCTGAATATTTCGTGAATTATAAATTTTATCGGTTCTTAATGTCTTTCACGGTATGGCTGCTGCTTACCGGATCAGTTCATTCAGATGTTTTTCAGAAAAATAAATATCTGTCAATTCGGGTATTGGGCTTGACGCGTCATTTAATAAATGTCAGTTACAATGCTCCATATTACCCGCTTAAAATGGATCGGAATGCCGTCTATATCTTCAACCCCGGTTTTCTAATTGGTTTTGATAAACTACTTATTAAAAACTCGCAAATATTCTGGAGATCAGTTCAGGCATTTTACATCGATTGTGCAATCCAGCCGGCAATGTATTCAGGCACCATGATTTTTAAACAGCCGATGTTCCAATTTAAAAAGTTATCTATAGGCGCCGGATTCGGGTTTGGGATCGATATTCGCCGGAGCTGGAAAAAGTATGCCGATCCCGAAATTCAGTCACGATTATTTAAAGACCGGGGTAATATTGAGGGAATTATCGGACCGTTCAGTGAAGTAGAATTTTTATACTGGATTGATAATAGAAAGCAATTGGTTCTGAATATTGTTCCCGGATTACCGGTAATCGCCTTTGTCACAGCCGGGTTGAGGATCAGATTATAACAGTTATATGCAAAAAAAACATTATTGTTGATATTCTCAAATATATTTTTATATTCTATCAATTAAAAAAGGAGGTTTCATGAAGAAGGGTTTTATTTTTATTCTGATTACAATAACTTTACCTCTGAGCACTTTTCTTCAAGCCAAAGAAAATGGAGGATTTGTTCCTTGTTTAGCTACCTGCTTAATCGGCCCTCGTGTTGGTCTGGAAATGAATGAAGGAAAAGATATTAACCAGAGTGAATGGATTGCTTTAGGAGGTTCAATACTTGCTAGCTCTTTGACTATGAACGGAACTTATTATACTTTTTCGAATATCAATAAAGATGATGATGTTAGGATTTTTCCGAAGGAGTCTCCTGCTACTGGATTTGGGAGGTCAATATCTATAGGGACTCGTCTGTATATGGCTTATGATATGGGCAACAAAAACGGTTTTGAAGGAGTATTAGCAAGTTATTGTCTTGGTCCTAGAATCGGAAGTGAACTGGACTACAGAAAAATACGTACAATTGAATGGTTGCAATTGGTTCCTTGCGTCTGTATTTATCCGGCAATCGCAATCCCACTACAAGCCTACAACGG
Organism: Fidelibacterota bacterium; assembly: GCA_023133185.1. Classification (GTDB taxonomy): domain Bacteria; phylum Fidelibacterota; class UBA2242; order UBA2242; family UBA2242; genus UBA9312. The sequence goes on along the minus strand of JAGLWX010000007.1, from coordinate 8,935 downwards.
AAAGACCATGACGGAAATCGAGGTCGAAGAGGGCCTCAGAAAATAAGCAGGTTACTCTCACATTTATTAACCGGAATCGATTGACATTCGGTCGATTCCGGTTTTATTTTCAGACTATGAAAAAATTCCGTGCGATCGTCATTCTTATTTTCATTGCTATTGTGACTGAGGTTGCAAGTTCTCAGAATACGCCAAAATGGATTGGATACTGGGAAAAACCTCTGACATTACATAGATCCGAATTAAAGAATTATCAGTATCCCGGATTTTTTCAATCATCGGCGCTGGTATGGATCCGAATCTACCAAAAAGGCATTTCAAGCCAGGATCTCCCCTCCTGCGTGTTTCATCCCTCCTGCTCACGATTCGCATTTGGCGCTATTAAACAGTATGGCGTCTTTAAAGGAATCCTGCTGGCTGGCGACCGCCTGTTACGCTGCAACCCTTTTGCACATAAATATTATCAATTTGACGGAGAAAAATTCAGTGATCCGGTTAATCGATACAGTATCAAGAAACATAAATAAATCTCTACTTGTTTCGCTATTACTCTTTCTGGTAGCTTCCTGCTATGGGAACGAACTCTCAACGAACCCCGACAAAATACTTGAATTCGGCAATCATCTATTTAAACAAAAAGATTATCTCCGCGCCGCAATTGAATACGAACGATTTCTGTATTTATCAAATACTCAAAATGACACGATTATCTTTAAAACCGGATTGTGTCATCAGTTTCGTGAACGGTACGATTACGCTATTGAATCGTTTAAAACAGTCACTTTAAACGACAGTTCGGATTTGTATTCCACCGCCAGGCTGGCGATCATGTATAACTACTCAAAATTGCAAAAATGGGACGATATTCGTTCCTTTGACTATCAGAATGACAATGAGTTCTATTTCTATTATCTGGCGACTATGGAACTTGATAGTGTCGAGTGGGATTCGGATTTATTTAATAATGTTAAGGATGATTCATTGCGATCAGCGCTTTCCCGAATCGATAGCGAAAGACATCGGATCAAACCAAAGTCAGCACTGTTTTCATCTGTCCTCTCAACTATCCTGCCCGGTTTAGGGAAAGCGTATATTAAGCGATCCGGGGATGCTCTTTTTGCAAGTGGAATGACCGGTTTCGCCGCCCTGATATCCTGGAAAGCATTTGAGGCAAATCTGATCATTACCGGCATTATTACGTCGGGTATTACGCTCTCTTTCTATCTGGGAACAATCTACGGAAGTTATATCGGTACTCAATTGTACAATGAATCGCTCAAGAAAAACTGGTTTGATCATCTTGAAGAATTTAACCCGGTCACCAAAAATCCATACTGGCTTACATGGCAAAAAAAGTAATTGTACTGCTCGCCCTAATCTTTCCGGCGATTGTGAATGCCCTCAACCTGGGGGATTACTATTTCGAGCGAGAGCTCTATTTCGAGGCAGTCACCGAATTCAAACGGCAACTGTTTTTTAACAAATCGGAAAGTAAGGATGACCTGTCGTATAAAATGGCTTTGGCGTACTACAATGCCGATCAAAAACAGCTTGCTGAAGAACCATTAATAGAAATCATAACAAATACGGAAGTTTCCGATGTCGATAAAAAGGGCTTAATTCTACTTGCCAGAATTCATTGGGACAATTTCGATTATGAAGCGATGCGGGAAGTGCTGAATGTCCTGGAAAATCGCAGCGATACTTTGCTGCAAGATCAAATAATGTATATCACTGCCTGGACATTTATTTTTCAGGCACAATGGGCTAAAGGCATCGAAATCCTGAAACCCGTCCGGTTTATAAATACCGATGATTTAATATCAGATATACAAGGCGTTTCAAAAGTCCCGCAAAAGTCCAAAAAAGCGGCATCAATTATGTCGAATATCATCCCCGGCTCCGGGCAACTTTATACCGGTGATCACCAGAATGCGCTTTATTCCTTTTTTCTCGTCGGGTCAGTTACAGGTTCAATAATCTGGAATATTATTGACCAGGCATATTTTATCGCCGCTACGAAATATTTCTTCCTGTTTTCGCGTTATTCCAGAGGCGGGTTGAAAAATTTAGCCCGTAAAATCGATGTTGATAATATTGATCGAATCGGATATTATCTGAAAGATATATCGGCAAAATACCCGAATCCTATTGAAATCCTGAAGCAGCTTTAGGACATTAATTAACGGAAATTTTATCCTTCACTAGCATTCCCAAGCTGGGGCTTGTGTCAAGGACATCTACGAGGGGAATGAGTTGGTATATCCAAAAGGACTTAGATAAGTTAATGAGTCGTGTTTATTACCATGAACATTTCTTGCATCTCCACTTTTATACTACTAAATTTGCTTTGCGTCTTCGGGACAGGGTGGAAATCCTGACCGGCGGTAAAAGTCCGCGAGTTCCGACGAGTCGGGACAGAGCCTGCGAAACTCAGGCACCGACGGTAAGAGTCCGGATGGAAGAAGATAGGTTTTAGTCCCGGGCGTTGTTCGGGATTTTTTATGAATATACACGAAAAATGGATGAAACACGCATTGGAACTCGCCCAAAAGGGAAGAGGCTTTACCAGTCCTAACCCTATGGTGGGTGCGGTACTTGTAAAAAATAATCAGCTTATCGGCGAAGGATATCACCCAAAATTCGGCGATTTTCATGCCGAAATTGAAGCAATAAAAAATGCCGGTTCAGAAGTTAAGGGATCAACACTTTATGTGAACCTTGAACCCTGTAGTTTTCATGGCAAAACGCCTCCCTGTGCCAGGGAAATCATCGAGGCTGGAATTAAAGATGTCCACATCGCCATGATCGATCCGAATCCTCGGGTTAACGGGAATGGCGTTCGGATTTTGGAAGAAGCGAATGTGAAGGTTTGTGTCGGAGCGCTGGAAAGCCGAGCCCGACAATTGAATCGGGGGTTTATCAGCGTTGTCGAAGAAAATCGTCCCTGGCTCACACTCAAGCTGGCGGAAACAGCCGACGGTTATATTGCCGATGTTTCCGGAAAGAGTAAATGGATAACATCCGCCGAAGCGCGAAACTTCGTAAAAGAGCAAAGAAAGATTCACGATGCGATAATGGTGGGAATGGGCACGGTTTTCAAGGATGATCCGGGGTTGTTACCAGGAGAAACCGATGGTTTTATCCCGTACAGAGTTATTTTAGATGATGTGTTGAATATTCCCTATCGTTTTAAACTCGTTTCCGATGATTTTAAGAAGCGGACTGTAATTATAACTTCACAAAAGAGTAAAGAAAAAAAGGTTGAACAACTTCAAAAAACCGGGATCAATGTATTACAGGTCAATAACGATACACTCGGTTGGATTCGGTTGTCTGCTGCAATGAAACATCTTGCGGAATTCGGGATAACATCAATCTATTGTGAAGGAGGCGGTCAGGTAGCCGGATCATTGATTCAGAGTCGTTTGGTAGATGAATTACAACTATTCATCGCCCCAAGAATTTTAGGAAAGGGGATCTCCAGCTTCAGTGGTTTTATGAAATCCCTTGATAGCGCCATTCAACTGGAGTGGGCAGAGCCCCGGAAAATTGGTACAGATATCTTATTAAGAGGGAAATTAAAATAATGTTTACGGGATTAATTGAGGAAGTTGGGAAGATAAGCCGGGTTACGTCAAACCCTGAGGGAAAATTATTTGAAATATTATCAACAAAAGTAATTGTGGATTTACATGTTGGTGATAGTGTTGCTGTCGATGGCGCATGCCTCAGTGTTGTATTCGTGATGAATGATCGCTTTACTGCACAAGCCGTCGATGAAACTTTGTCCAAGACGACATTAGTATATTTCAAGTCCGGCGTCCGGGTGAATCTTGAGCGTGCCATGTCGGCGAATGGTCGGTTTGGCGGGCATTTTGTCCAGGGACATGTGGATGGAGTCGGATCAATAAGCTTAATAGCAAAAACCGGGAATTCAGCGACATTGACTATTCAGGTTCCCGATGAACTGAAGCAATACATTGTTCCAAAAGGTTCAATAGCAATAAACGGTATCAGTTTGACAGTCGCATCGATCGTAGCGAACCAGATTACGGTCGCCGTGATTCCGCTGACATTTCGGGATACTAATTTAAAGACCATAAGAATGGGTGATTTAGTCAATATTGAGGTTGATTTACTGGCAAAATATATCGAACAATTTGTAACCGGGAAATCTTCAGTGAAACCAATAACCGAGGAGATGATAAATAGTTGGGGATACGGAAGTAAGCAGAAATAAATGGATATACGGTAATCTCATGAAGGAACGAACGAGGAAATCACTAATGAAATTTAATACAATTAAAGAAGCCGTTGCCGATTTAATAAATGGTAAATTTATAATTGTCGTCGATGATGAAAATCGCGAAGATGAGGGTGATTTTATCATAGCGGCTGAGAAAATAACTCCCAAAGCCGTTAATTTCATGGCAAAACATGCCCGGGGTCTGATGTGCGTGGGTTTAACGGAGAAACGGGCAAAAGAATTAAGATTGAATTTGATGGTCGCGGATAATACGGCATTGCATAATACCCGCTTTACGGTTAGTGTCGATTATAGAAAAGGGACAACTACCGGCATATCGGCTCCGGACAGAGCAGCAACTATCAAAGCGCTCGCTGAGCCTGATACGAATCCGGATGATCTCGGAAGACCGGGGCATATTTTTCCAATCGTTGCCCGTTCCGGTGGGGTTTTGCGTCGCACGGGGCATACGGAAGCGTCTGTTGACCTGGCAATGATTGCCGGGTTGAAACCTGTCAGTGTCATGTGCGAAATAATGGATGAAAATGGTGAAATGGCTCGCGGGGATGCGTTACATGCCATTGCTAAGGAACATGATATAAAAATAATTACTGTCGAAGATCTAATCGAATATCGTCGCAAACATGAACGCTATATTGAACGCATCAGCGAAGCCGTGCTTCCAACAAAGATCGGAAAATTCAACATAATCGTTTACATCGATCATTTGACTGAAAAAGAACATATTGCCATGGTGATGGGTGATGTAGGAAACGGTGAAACGGTTATGGTGCGGGTCCATTCGGAGTGCTTGACAGGCGATGTATTTGGCTCTTTACGCTGTGACTGTGGTGATCAGCTGGACAGGGCAATGGAAATGATCGCCAACGAGGGCAGAGGCGTTGTGCTCTACCTTCGACAGGAAGGCAGAGGTATAGGTCTAAGACATAAAATCAGCGCCTACGGTTTGCAGGACAAGGGTATGGATACCGTTGAAGCAAACGTGCGACTTGGATTTTTACCGGATTTGCGTGATTATGGAATGGGCGCCCAAATGCTCTCTGATCTGGGTATTAAAAAGATGAACTTATTGACGAACAATCCAAAGAAAATTGTTGGACTGCAAGGATACGGATTGGAAATAATTAAAAGAATATCAATTGAAATTCCGCCAAATCCAAATAATGAAAAATATCTAAAAACAAAACGTGATAAAATGGGACATATGATCTTAAATAAAAAGAAGTAGGTGAATTATGGCAAAAATCTATGAAGGCGTATTATCCGCCGAAAAAATGAAAACCGCGATCATTGTTAGCCGGTTTAATGATTTGATCACGAAAGAATTACTGGAAGGTGCTCTCGATTGTCTGAAAAGGCATGGAGCCAAAGATGATGATATTCATATTTACTGGGTGCCGGGCGCCATGGAAATTCCACCGGTGGCAAAAGCCGTTGCCAATTCAGAGAAATTTGACGGCGTGATTTGCCTTGGCGCTGTTATCCGCGGAGCCACACCGCATTTTGATGTAGTTGCCGCCGAATCTTCTAAAGGGATCGCCCGGTTGTCAATGGAGTCTGAAGTGCCGATTATTTATGGTGTATTAACCACTGATACGATTGAACAGGCGCTTGAGCGAGCCGGGACAAAATCAGGAAACAAAGGCTGGGATGCTGCATTGAATATGATTGAAATGGCAAATCTGATCAGAACAATCAAAAGGTAGTTCGTGAGAAAAATACTGCTTTTCCCCCTGTTTTTTCTATTACCGGTTATTTCTTTCAGTCAGGCAGTTGTTGGCGAATGGGACAGTTACACTTCGGTTCTCAACGTCAGAGATGTTGTTGTAAAGGATAATTATGTCTATGGCGCCAGTAGCGGTGGGTTGGTCGAGTTTGACAAAAGCGCTCAGCAATTCAACACATATACAATCAGACATGGTCTCACACGCAACGATATTCAGTGTCTTGCCGAAGATAAATTCGGTCGTCTCTGGCTGGGAATGGGTTCTCCGGATGGTGAAATAAATATTTGGAATAGACATACGAATACCGTTGAACAGATTTTTCCGGAAAATATTTCATTTATCAATTTGACAGCCATAACATCCTTTGCGTTTTATAGTAACAAAGCCTTTGCCGCTTACCAGCAAAATGTGGACTGGGGTATCCTCTATTTTAAGATTGCCGATAACCGATATCTTTATAACGATTATTTTATTAGTTTTCCCGCAGAAATTTCCGATATTAATTCATTAACGGTTATCGGTGATACGTTATGGGTTGCCACAAACACCGGACTATTTTTTGCCGATCTGAATCAGATCGATTTGAAACCCATGTCAGCCTGGCAAAATGTTATTTTTCCCGCATCGGGCTATTCATCTAATGTTGTCAGTTACGAGGGAATGATCCTGGCAAATTTAGGATCGGCGCTATTCCAAATTGAGGGCGATCAGGCAAATTTATATAACGACAGTTTCACGCTTGATATTAATTCGCTGATAACGGATAATTCCGGGATGCTTTACGCAACGACAAACGGTGGAGTGTATAGATATAATTCCGGCTCATGGAAGAATGTTTCAAGAGGACGCACAACGAAATGCGCATTTGATTCAGATGATGTTTTGTGGGGAGGATCCGATTCCAAATGTCTCTGGACTTATTCTGATGAAAATCTCCGGTATTATACGCCAAATACGATCTTAGATAATATTTATACCGCTCTGTGGGTTAATGAAGACGGTAGTCTGATGGCTGGGACGCAGAAGGGATTCAGTATGCAGACCCCGGACGGTTGGTATAATATTCGTGGCAAAGCAAATTCCATTAGTATTCATGAAAATAATGAACGGGACTGGAATCGCTTTGTTGCGGATACAATCGCATATTCTTTGTCATCATCGGGACGTATCTATAACATTATGCGCAGGAAAGATGGTCACTATTTTGCGCCGTTGTACGGATCGTATCAGCGATATTTAAAACCGGGCGGACTGCTTGAATTTGATCCCGATGACCTGACGAATTATGAAGTATATGATACTACCGACCAAAAGCTGGCAGCATCCGCCGGCAAGGGTGGCAGCGACTATTATCTCGGCATCGGCTATATCGCTCTTGACGAAAACGACAATCTCTGGATTGCCAATCAGTATGCCCAAAACGATAATGTTATTGCAGTTTTAACATCGGACAATCACTGGGTTCATTTTAATATCACCGAATCACATGGTTATCTCAATTATCATACAACATCCATAATATTTGATGACAAAGGGCGGGTCTGGTTTGCGTCTGAAGTGCATGGCGGTGATTCACCATCGCCGGCAGCCGGCGGGATAATTGTTTTAGATCATAATGGTACTATTTCCGATAAATCGGATGATGAATGGTGCTGGATTACAACCAATGACGGTCTTGCGGATAATGCGGTTTATTCGCTCGCATTTGATCTTGAAGACAATCTATGGATCATGACTTCTGCAGGTATTCAACGCGCCGTTGTATCCGAGAACTTTCCAGGTCGATACTTTAGCCAGATTGATCCGGCGGTTCTGACGAGTGTCCCATTTGCCAAAGAGTGCAGGATCAAAGTTGATGGTTTGAATAATAAATGGATCTCAACCGTCGGTTCCGGTGTGAAAGTCTATACTCACAACGGTATATGGTTAAACGATGTTGAAGGTTTTACAACCGGAAATTCAGGTATCCTTAGTAATTATGTATTGGATATCGCTTTTGATCCTGATGATGGAATTGTGTATCTCGCCACGAATAAAGGCATTTCAATATATAAATCACCTTATGCGGTTTTTGGGGATGAGTACCGTGAATTAAAGATTTTTCCAATGCCTTTTGAAATACCGTCGGCGCGACCGCTTATTATCGATGGTCTGTTGCAGGAATCTGATGTAAAGATCATTACCATTGACGGTACCTTCGTCAGACATTTATCTTTTATTGACGGTGATGTAATTGGTCAGCAGGCATTCTGGGATGGAAAAGATCATCGGGGACGATACGTCAGCAGCGGCGTCTATCTCTGCATGGCATACACCAAAGATGGGGATACGACTGTTGGGAAAATTGCCGTGATACGGAAGTAAGATAAAGCGCCGGGGCAGGCGGATATTCATCCTGTTTAGTGATTTTTGGGTTAATAAAAAATAATAGATATCATATTCCTTACAACTAACTGATAAACAGAGAGATCAGGCTTTATACGATTTCATCTGTGTAAAATGTAAAAATAAAGCTTGTATCCGGACATTATAATTTGTAATCTTGTGTGTAAGTGTTTACTTACATTTAAAACGGAGCAGCAATGAGTGAATTTACTAAAAGACAACAGGAAATAATTGAGGCGGCAATCGGAATTATCGCCGACAAGGGCATTCAGAGGATGACTATCAAGAATCTTGCTAAAAGCATCGGGGTAACCGAAGGCGCCATATATCGTCATTTTTCAACAAAGCTCGATATTCTGTTGGGAATACTGAGCATCTTCAGAGAGCAGATCAGAGACAATTTCACCCAAATACCTTCTGATCGTTCGGCTTATGATGTTCTCGCTGCAATCATTACCAGGCAAATCGATATGTTTGTCGAAAAACCGATAATCGCAGCAGTAATATTTTCCGAAGAAATATTTCAGAACGAAAAACAACTCTCAGAAACAGT
>JAGLWX010000069.1 GCA_023133185.1 Fidelibacterota bacterium | reverse complement strand
GGTATGGAATTCCGTTCAATACAGAGAAATTCCGTCCGGAACAGACCAATTCCCTGAATAAGCGCCGGGTCCATTGCCTTGACCTCATCAACAAAACCCGCATTCAGGTAAATATGATATGGAACTCCATCTTTGGTCGAATTGGCAACTTTATCAGAGATGATTTTATCCCGGTGACGCCTAAAATCCTGGATCCGGGATTCATAGGATGCTTTGATATCATCTGTAATATCCAGTAAAATCGTTTCATTATCGGCATCCAGAATAATTTCCGAATAAGATACGATCTCCTGAATCCTGTTTATATTCGAAATATATGGAACCCGAAATGCCCGTGCTAAAATACCGGCATGAGAATCAACGCCTCCGTATCGTGTAATAATTCCCAACGTAAGCTTATGATCGATATGCATCAGGTCGCTGGGAGACATTTTTTCAGCCACGATAATCGACGGTTTTAAGATCTCGGGCTGAATGACGTCCTTCTCATGTGATAAATGATAAATCACACGTTTTTTGATATCCCTCAGATCGGCTGTTCGCTCTTTAAAGAACTGGCTAAAGGTTTTCAGCAACAATTTTTCATAATCATCCATTACCTCAAAATACGCCCAGGTCACATTTTTCTTTTCCCGTATCATCAGTTCCCGGACGGCGGTAATCATCTCTTCATCCTGAACCGCCAGCAATTGAGCCTCGATTATTTTGGCATGGTCTTCGTCCAGATGATTATGCACAAGATCACGGACCTGGGTTAGTTCATCTTTCGATTTCCGAATGGCAGTATTGAATCGTTCGAGTTCGCTGTCAAAATCCTCTTCCCGGATAAAATGCTTTGGCACAGTCAGCTTGCCCCTCTCAAAATGGAAGATAGGTCCACTTACAACACCGGAAGATATTTTAATGCCTTTGATTGTTTTCACTACTTATTCCAGGTTAAATTTTTGTTGAGCCAGCCGATCTAAATTGTCAACCGCTTCCTGTTCATCGACTCCATTCGCCTCAACTATCAGGTTAGCCCCCGGCTCAACGGCTAATACCAGCAATCCCAAAATGCTTTTTGCATTAACCTTAACTCCGTTATACTCCAGAAATACATCCGATTTAAATTTAGAAACAAGAGTTACCAAAGCAGTAGCTGGTCGTGTGTGTAATCCGTATTTATTTAAAATTTTTATCTCTTTTCTTACCATTCCCTATCGCTGTCTGTTTGAAATCATATTAACTGCAAATTTTAAATTATTCGCTGCCCGTTCAGGAAGTATCCGCAAACGAGCTATCGCATTTTCCAGTAAGACGGTAATCTTTTGTTGTGACTGTTCTATGGCTCTGCGATCCCGAAAAGCATTAATAATCGCCTGTCGATTCTGAATATTGGATTTTAAAAAATCCATAAATGTACTTTTTTCACGTTGATCCATTCCGGATTGTGCCAGAACCATCGGATAGGTTTTTTTACCTGCAATAATATCGCTATCGAGACTCTTTCCCATATTTTCAGCATCGGATGTAAGCTCCAGAAGGTCATCCTGAATTTGAAACGCCTGACCGAGTTCAATACCAAAGTAATTCAGGCTATTCGCAATCCGTTCATCACCGGAAGATATCAACGCACCCAACTGGCAGGAAAGTCCCAATAAGCGACCGGTCTTTTTACCAACCATTTCCAGATAGTCTTCGGAGCTTACCGTTTGCCTGCTTTCAAATTCCACATCCAGAGCCTGACCCTCGCAAATCTCCAGCATCGCCCTGCTAAACTCATACCCCATCTTACCAATCTGCTGCGAATCGGTTTCCATCAATAGCCGGAACGCCAGCGCCATCAAACCGTCCCCCGACAGGATCGCCGTATTCATATCCCACTTTACATGCACCGTAGCTCGTCCTCGCCGCTGCGTATCATTATCCATAATATCATCATGAACAAGCGAAAAGGTATGCAAAACTTCCACTGCCAAAGCAGCCGGCATCACTTTTTCCCGATCGACACCCAGACCTTCGCCGGTCAATAATGTCAAAATAGGACGAATCCGCTTACCCGGCGAATTCGTACTATATCGCATTGGTTTATACAGACTTTCAGGCAATTCAGGAAGAGACAGATCCCTCAAGCGATCATCAATTTCAGATCGGTAATTGCGCACCAGTTGTTCCAATGAGTGATTTATCATCTGAATGGAAGATATTTTAAGATAATTTAATCTTCCCAAACTCCTGTAATTTTGATAGCACCAATTCTTTTATTTCATTCAATCGTTCTTCACTTTTCGCTTCGAACCTCGTGACAATTACTGGCTGTGTATTCGATGACCGGACCAATCCCCAGCCATCTCTAAATTTAATCCGAACGCCGTCAACATCAATACATTCATAATTAGATTTAAAAAAGTCTGTCGCCTTTTTGGCAATCTCGAATTTAACTGCGTCATTTTCACACTCTAACCGCATTTCCGGAGTGGAAAAATACTTTGGAAGTGTTGCCATCTTTTCCGAAAGCGTTTCTTTTGAACGAGAGATCATTTGAGCGAATCGGGCAGCAACATAAATCGCGTCATCATAGCCGAAATAACCATCACCGAAAAAAATATGTCCGCTCATTTCACCGGCAAAAGGCAGTTTTTCTTCTTTCATTTTTTGCTTAATGAGTGAATGACCGGTTTTCCACATCAGCGGCTGTCCGCCTTTGGCGGTGATCATCTCTTCCAGCGCCTGGGAGCATTTCACATCAAAGATTACTTTTGAGCCCGGATATTTGGCAAGGATTTCATCCAGGAAGAGGATCATGATGTAATCCGCCCAGATGATCTCGCCTTCATTGTCAATAACGCCAATCCGGTCGGCGTCGCCATCAAAAGAGACGCCAAAATCATAACCGCCTCTCTGCACTTCCGCAATCAGATCGGTCAGATTCTTTTTCACCGTCGGGTCGGGATGGTGATTAGGAAATGTACCATCAATATCACAATACAATTCCGTGACTTCACAGCCGATTTTCCTGAAAATTTCCGGAGCCGCAAGGCAACCGGTTGCATTTCCGCAATCCATGGCAAGCTTCACCGGACGATCTAGCTTTATTTTGGAAATTACCATTTTTTTATATTCTTCAAGAATCTCCTTCTCGCTGAATTTTCCTTTACCTTTAGCAAATTTTCCCGATTCAATAATAGTTTTGATATACTGGATGTCTTTGCCATATACGGCTTTTTTATCAAAGGACAATTTAAATCCGTTCATATTCGATGGATTATGACTGCCGGTGATCTGCACCGCTCCGTCAATATCCATGATAAACATACTGTAATAATTCACCGGCGTCGGAACAATGCCCACATCGATCACATCCACACCGGTTGAAAGTAATCCCTTCGTAAACGCCTGCTTTAATTGGGGAGTCGAAAGCCGCACATCGCCGCTGATCGTGATGGTCTTTCCGCCTTTTTCACGAACGTAAGTGCCAAACCCTTTTCCGAGTTGGGCAACTACATCCACGGGAAAATCTTCTGTAACTACACCACGAATATCATACTCGCGAAAAATATATGGATTCATTCTTTTAGCTCCTTTACAACGTTATTTTACCAAGAACAACAGGATGACCGGCTCCGGTGACATTGGGCACATTACCGGTAATCCCCCAGACCGATGCTGCTGCCAGAACAGCAAACGCGAAGGCTTCTTTTGAATCACTTTGAATACCATAGTCATCAGACCTGTGAACCGGTACTCCGGCGAATAATTCCTTGAGATGTTTAACGATCACCGGGTTGTCGGCGCCGCCGCCGCTGATAATTATTTCATCCAGCGGATAGCGATCGGCAAAAAAATGCCGGTAGTTTGCGAATATTGCTTCCGCCGTAAACCGTGTCACTGTCGCTACAAGATCCCGATAATCAGTCCGACTCAGCCGAAACTTCCCGACAATTTGATCGATCAGTCCCTTTCCAAAAATCTCACGCCCGGTAGATTTGGGCATCGGTGAACTAATATAGGGATGATTCAGCAAAAAATCTAAAATATCCTGGCGGATCGTGCCCGAGCGCGCAATCATTCCATCTTTGTCAAAGGACATATCTCCACCACTCATCATCTGTGCTGTAATGTCAATCAGGGAATTTCCGGGTCCCGAATCCAGAGCATAAATGTTATCTACACCAACCGCATCGGAAGGAATCATAGTAAAATTGGCAATTCCACCGATATTCAGCACCAGCAGATTCTTTTGAAACTTCTTGAATAGCAAATAATCTATAAAAGGTACCAACGGCGCCCCGGAGCCGCCAGCTGCTACATCTCTTACCCGAAAATCGGAGATAACCGGCACATTAAACCGTTCTGCCAGCACCGATGCTTCGCCGATCTGTAATGTCGAATCTCTATGAATGTGCCAGACCGTTTGACCGTGACTACCGATCAGATCAAAAGCATTGACCCCCAACTGAAATTCGTCTAAAAATTGCTGAATGCGATTGGCATATATTTTAGCTATTTCAAAATTCATCCGGCATATTTCAGGGGTGCTCGCTGTGGACAATTGCATTAAACGATTCCTGAAATCTGTTGAATACGGATAACTTGAATAATGTTTCACACGCGCATCAATCTCGGAATTGTTCTTCTTAATTTCCGCCAGACAAATATCCAAACCATCCATTGACGTTCCTGACATTAATCCCAGAACATTCAGTGTGTTCTTTTTATGTAATTCCCAAATCGAAATCATTGGATAACTAACAGTATTTAATTGGTGGTCTTATCAGACCGGTTTATCGGATTCTTCAAAGGCAAAACGAATAAAGCCGTCGTGCTCATTGATAAGTTCCCGTGCTTTTTCCAGGGATACATTCTTCTTGACCATCACGACCGCATCTTTGACATGTTTATCGGCTGCCAGCAGCGCTTGATAGGCATTATCATAGGATAAACCGGTGAGTGTTGCAATGATGCGCGTTCCGCGATCCACCAGTTTGGAGTTAATCGCCTGGTGATCTATCATATAATTGCCGTAAACCTTGCCCATTTTAATCATCGCCGTGGTGGTAATCATATTCAATACCATTTTCGTTGCTGTCCCGGCTTTCATGCGAGTTGAGCCGGTAATTAATTCCGGTCCGACCAGCACTTCGATGAATACATCTACATCCTCTTCCACGCCCAGACCCTCCTTAGGAGTACAGGTAAAAAAAACGGTCTTGCAGCCGATTGATTTTGCGTACTTCAATGCTCCGTGCACATAGGGCGTCGTTCCGCCGGTGGCGATTCCCATCACTACATCGTTGGGTTGCAGGTTGATTGCCTTGCAATCTTCTTTGCCATTTTCGGGATAATCCTCAGCTCCTTCCACAGCTTTCCGCAGCGCCTTCCAGCCACCGGCGATCATGCCCTGTACCATCTCCGGCGATGCCGAAAATGTCGGTGGAATCTCACTGGCGTCCAATACGCCTAACCGTCCGCTGGTCCCTGCGCCGAAATAGCGTAAATGCCCGCCATTTTTAAATGCTGCCACTACAAAGTCAACTGCTTTGGTGATTTCCGGTATTGCTTTCCGGACTGTTAGATGAACGGTGCCGTCTTCTTCATTTATCAAACGGATGATCTCTTCCGTGCTCATGGCGTCGATCATCTCGCTTTTAGGATTAATTTTTTCGGTAAGAATGTTGCTTCGATTAATAATTTTGACCATTTATTCTACTCTTCTTCTTCAACATGTTAATGATTTGTCCGTTAATATTTCACACGGTATAAAATAGAGAAATCTGTGATTTTTTAAAAGAAGCTTATTTTCGCTTTCCAGGAAATTGAACTTGTTTTAATCTGGTTGCAGATCGGACTACTCCGCAACCGAATAGCGTCCGCTCCGTAACAGGAGCCACGGAACGATAGCAAAAAAGAAGTTTTAATCTGGCTACGGGGTTGTACTCTGTAGCCAATTGTTCCGGAGCACCTGCCCGACGGTCAGGTGGAAAGCCCCAGAACGAGTAGAAGATTTTGAGAAACCTTAGTGTATCATATAAAAATATCATCGCTAAAATACCTCGATGCTTGCACGGGATAGATCATTTGTCAATATTATCGATTCCTTGATTTCATCCAATCGATTATGATCACGCTCCCACATCTCTAATTCTGTCTCCAGCGAAGTCTTTAAGCGCTGCTGCTTCAGATATAACTGCTGAAATTCATCTTGCCTGCCGGTATCATATATATCAGAACTTGTGTCAATTTATAAATTATTGGGAATTATTAATGGTATAATATCCCTTTTATTTTTTCTGTATATCTTGAAACCACTATCTATAGTGCAGATTACGCTATCCGAAATTTGTTCTGATAATCTCACAAGACATCCATCGGCTAACGACATAGGAATATTTTTGTATTTATCCAATAATTGCTTTATTGCATTTGATTCAGCCTCAAGGTCAAAGGGTAAAACAATTAATTCTCGTTCTACAAGCTCTATGACATATTTTGATCCATTTGTAAAATTTCTCAGTAAAAAACAGGCTTCAGATAATACTGCCTCACAACTTATAAATGGGGGAGTCATTAGCGAAAACTGGGTAATAGCCCAATTATGGTAAGCATCATTTTTGTTTAAAAATGCAACAAGCGGACCCGTGTCTAATATTACTTTCTTCCTTTTCATCTACCATATCCGTCAAAATATTTCTTATTTGTTGAAAGATCTATCGGACCATCAATTTTGCCTGCTAAATCTTCAGCAAAGTCGATAAAGGCGCTTGTGTGCTTTTCATTTTCTTTCGATAAATATTCTAAAAGAGCGCTACGAACAATTTCAGATTTGCTGATCCCTTTTTTACTGGCATAACTATTCAGCCGGGTTTTTAAAATCGCCGGCACTTTTAACGTTAATGTATTCATTTTCACCTCCTCTTGTATCACCAATCTGCCAGGAAGGTAATATCCAATTTATATAAAGTCAATCCTTTTCTTTTCCAATTTATTATTCTTTTCGACGGTATAACGATTCGGATAAACGGCAGAAAAAGCCAAGAAAACAATAGGTAATGCGACGTTTAACAACAAAATTGGCAAATGCAAAAACCACCCCGGCTTTTTCTGTCCGAGTTAATCCATTTGTTAGGATTTTTCCAAGATGCGGTCGATCCAGTAATCCGGGTGCCTATGACAATGTGCAATCGCAATAATATAGATGTAATCCTCTTCAATTGAATAGAGTATCTTGTAGGGAAATTTGTGAAGGAAGCATCTTCTTACATCATTTTTTTCTTTGGCCCAAGCATCTGGATATTTACGAATTCTGCGGATTCCACACTTGACCTCCACCTTAAATCGTGCGCCCAAACCCGGCACTTCAAGTTCGTAGTACTCTAATGCATCTTCCAACTCCAGTTGGGCAAGTTTATCAAAAACAATTTTCACTTTTACAGTTCTTCTCCAAAAACGTCCTTAAATGGGACTCCTCGTGTTTTCCCTTCCCGATGTGCTCTTAATCGTTTCTCAGCC
>JAGLWX010000068.1 GCA_023133185.1 Fidelibacterota bacterium | reverse complement strand
TCAGTGAAATTTTTCCAAACAGGGTGCGCGCCCGGGGACAGGCTCTCGGCACTTTTACACACTGGTTTATGGCTGCTGTCATATCTTGGACTTTCCCAATGATTGCCAAAGTATCCGGGGGTCATACATTTGCCTTTTACGCGGTATGCATGGTTGGACAACTTCTGTGGGTATTATATGTAATGCCGGAAACTAAAGGAATATCACTTGAGCAAATTCAAAAAAAATTAGGGATTGAATAATAATGAAGCATAATGTCAAATGTTGCACCGGTAATCAATCCTATATCAGATATTATCATTCTGGAAATTATTTTTATTCCCTTTGCGCCGATATATATGCCGTACAGTCTCTTTTTAAATGATTCAAGTAAAAAAACTTGAGCATTTCAAACAATTAAAAATGAAAGGAAAAGCGATAGATAGTAAAGGATATTAATAATGAAATTTTTTGACAGAAGTTGTTTTGATATTGGCTCTCCAGTGGAATAAGATAAATCTTATTATTCCGGTCAAGAAATTCGGTTTGTAATGTACTAAGTTGAACAAAGATCAGGAGAATGTAAATGTTGATTAATGCCCATATTATCTCTCATACTCATTGGGACAGGGAGTGGTTTTTAAACAGTAAATACACTAATGAATGGTTAATACCGTTTTTCGACTCATTGTTTAATTATTTAGATAAATACCCTGAATATCATTTTGTTCTGGATGGACAGACATTAATAATAGAAGATTATCTGGAACAGCTTTCAGAGGAAAAAAGGAATAAATCAGAAAACAAATTAAAAAAATATATTGGTCAATCGAGACTTTTGGTCGGGCCTTACTATCTTCAGCCGGATTGGAATTTAGTAAGCGGAGAGTCTCTTGTACGGAATATTTTAATAGGTCATCGGATTGCGAAAAGATTCGGCAGGGTAATGAAGGCAGGGTGGCTTTTGGATAATTTTGGTCAGATTTCCCAAGCTCCGCAAATACATAAAGGATTCAATATCGACGGAGTTTATCTGTGGCGTGGCGTAGAAGTCGATCCTGATAATATCCATTCGGAATACTACTGGGAATCACCTGACGGTTCGCGGGTAACGTCTGTTTATCTTTTAAGCAGTTACAGAAACGCGATGCGGTTGTCTGAATATTCTGAAATTGCAAAGAGTAGAATTGAAACTGAAGTAAAAAAATTAGCGCCTTTTACAACAACTAATAATGTTTTGCTTATGAATGGCTATGACCTGGAGATAGAGCCGGATGATGTTCAGCCCTTGATTAAAAATATAAACTCGGACATGAAAGATATTAAACTGATTCAGACTACTCCCGAGAAATATCTGGAAACAATTCTGGAGAAGAATCCTGCGCTTGTAACGTTGAAAGGCGCTCAGAACAGCGGCAGATATATCTCTGTGTTTCCGGGTGTTCTTTCCGCCAGAATGTATCTCAAACAGATGAATAAGAAATGCGAAAATCAGCTGCTAAAATGGACTGAACCGATGTCAATTTTGTTGTGGGCATCAGGCGGCGAATATCCGCAGCAGGCAATAGATCTTTCATGGAAAGAGTTGCTGAAGAATCACCCTCATGACAGTATCTGCGGAGTCAGTGTTGACGACGTCCACAGCGATATGGAAGCAAGGTTCGGACATAGTATGAAAATATCCGGGGAAATAGTAAAACAGACATTGGAAAAAATCAGCGGAAATATTAACACCAGACATGAGCAAAACCTGGTAGTCTTTAATCCGTCCTCGTGGAACAGAGACGCTATAATTAAAATTGCACTGAAAGTTGACAGTGATTTTTCTATCTGCAATTTTGATACAAATATTCCTGTCCCGTATCAAATCGGCAGAAAAAGAGGAGATTTGACTGATATTTATTTTCTTGCCGATTCGGTTCCGGGTTTAGGCTATAAAACTTATTATCTCCACGATAAAAAAACGGTCGTATCATTACAAGACGATATGATTGTTTCTCAAAAAGACAATACTATAGAGAATAAATATCTTAAAGTTAAAATCGAAAATAACGGCGCCCTGACTATTACCGAAAAAGTAACAGGGCATATATTTAAATCGATTGCCTATTTTGAAGACGGAGCGGATAGCGGCGATACGTATAACTATTCATTTCCTGAGAAGGATAAAAAAATTACCTCGCTTGATTCTGACGCACTTGTTACTCTGATTGAAAACGGGCCTTTACGCGCGGAATATAAAATAGAATTATCGATGAATATCCCTGTAGGACTATCAGAAGATCGGAAGCAGAGAAGCGTGAAGACCCGGAGATTTCCTGTTGTTACTTACGTTAAGTTGGAAGCCGGTTCACGAAGAGTTGATTTTCACACCAAATTAAAAAATGTGACTAAAGATCATCGTTTAAGGGTTGTTTTTCCAACTTACACC
>JAGLWX010000067.1 GCA_023133185.1 Fidelibacterota bacterium | reverse complement strand
GACTGTCCTGCCAAGGAATCCGTTTGTCTCCCGCTCTTCAATAATCACATCAATTTTCCGCCCGACTTTTGAAGCGGCAAAATCACGTGCAATCGACCACTGTATCTGCATCACGATATCTTTGCGGCGTTCCTTTTCTTCAGGTGAAATGTTATCCGGTAATTCTGCCGCCTTGGTATCCTCTTCCTGTGAATAGGTAAACACTCCCAACCGCTCGAATCGAATATCTTCAATAAAATCCAGCAGCATATTGAAATCATCATCACTTTCCGACGGAAATCCCACCATAACGGATGTTCTTAGTGCAATTGTGGGAACATCCTGCCGGAGCCGGCGCAATTTCCGTTTGACCTTCCGAATATCATATCCCCGTTCCATCAACTTCAATATTCGCGGTGAAGCATGTTGAACCGGTATGTCAAGATAGGGGCATAACTCCGGGTACTTTTGAAAAAGAGCGTTCAATTTTGGATTCCAGAAATCCGGGTTTCCATACAATAAGCGAACCCAGGGAAACAGTTTCATCGGCAGCAGTTCCTGCAACAATTTGAATAGATCCGGTTTTGAGGGAAGGTCAGATCCATAGCGGGTTAAGTCCTGGGCAATCAGAATAAGTTCCTGCACACCTTTTTGGTTTAAGTATTCAGCTTCCCGCAGTAAACTGTCCACGCTCCGGCTTTTCTGTTGCCCCCGGATCAGGGGAATCGAACAAAAACTGCAACTGTTATCACATCCCTCCGCAATTTTCAGATAAGCAAAATATCCCGGAGTCAGCAGCGACCGGATTCGTTCCACATCTTCGCAGGATTCGGAAGTTTCAACAATATTTTTGATTACTTTGTCCCATGAGTCGATTCCAAATATTCCATCCACTTCCGGGAGTGCAGTTCGCAGCTGTTCAGGATAGCGTTGTGACAGACAACCGACAACGAGGATTTTTTTACCGGGGTTTGTCTTCTTTAATTCGACTGTTTCCAGGATGACTTCGATTGATTCTTCTTTTGCAAAATCAATGAAACCGCAGGTGTTTATGATAATGATATCCGCATCTTCCGGTTCTTGAAGATAGTTATAATCCAACTTTTCGAGATATCCTTTCAACACTTCCGAATCGACCGTATTTTTTGGACATCCAAGTGATATGATCGAGAACGATTTTTTTAACATACATTTAGCCTGTTTAGATCTCATTTGAAAAGGGTTTTAATACTTAACGCAGAGGCGCAGAGGACGCAGAAAATTATTAAGTTTATAAGAAACATATATCCAAACCAAAGCTGCTGACACATTTAAGACAAGCTTCTCAGAATAACAGTTTTGATACTTTTTACGATTCCATCAATAATTGACTTTTTCAAAATGGTCTTATCCCGTATTTATATTTTTTATCTATAAAATACTTTGTGTCTTGGTGCCTTCGTGGCTATGAATAATACATGTTAATAATCTATTTTTAATTATCATTAGAAAGCAGGGCGTCAACAAAATTATTCGGATCGAATTCAATTAGATCGTCGATTTGTTCTCCAACTCCCAAATAACGAATGGGAATGCTCAATTTGTGGTGAATGGCTAAAACGACGCCGCCTTTTGCCGTGCCGTCCAGTTTAGTCAAAATAATACCGGTTACACTCACGGCGTTCATGAATTCCTGTGCCTGAACAATGCCGTTCTGACCCGTATTGGCGTCCAGAACGAGCCAGATATCGTGAGGTGCGTCGGGGATCAGTTTGGCGATCACCCGCTTAATCTTGACAAGTTCATTCATCAGGTTAGACCTGGTATGAAGCCGACCGGCTGTATCGATCATGACAATATCGTGTCCTTTTGCGAGGGCTGATTTAATTGCGTCGTAGGCGACTGAAGACGGATCTTTGCCCTTTGGATTTCCCATAAAGTCCGCATCAGCGCGGTCCGCCCATATCTTAAGCTGGTCATAAGCAGCCGCACGAAACGTATCCGCTGCAACCGTTAATACTCTTTTTCCTTCCGACGTGAATTTTCGCGCCAGCTTTCCGATGCTGGTTGTTTTCCCCGTTCCATTCACGCCTACGAATAACATGACCCTCGGTTTGGCATTGGTATCGGGCATATTTTCATCGGTTTTAATTAGCGACTTCATCTCGGATTTCAGAATATCTTCTAATTTTTCCGCCTCTTTCCGGTCAACATTCTTAAGCCTGTCAATTAGAATGTCAGTCAGGTCAACGCCCAGATCGGAAGCAACCAACGTTTCTTCAATCGACGTCAACATATCACTGTCGATACGAAAAATTTTACCTAAAAGAGGTATCCGCGACGCGATACTACTTTCGGTTTTTTTCAGACCTTTGGAAAGTTTTGAGAATCGCTCAGATACTGCTGTTTTTTTTTTAGCCCCGGTAATCTGACCGACGAAGACGCGGCAGTACTGGACCCATGAGATCAGGAGAAAGAATATAGTAATCCACATGATCAGCAAAACCCAATCATGGGCAATATCGGAATAAACAAAAGCCAGAACAGTCGCAGAAGTAAAGGTAATTGAGATTTTACCGAGTTTATTTGCATAAGGAGCGATCTTATGGTAATTCAACAGATATACTCCCATTAATACAATAGTAAGATCGCGAATCGCCAACAATAGAAAGAAATACGCCGGCATTCTATCCGCGAACATGAGGTATAGCATTACACTGAAAATCACTACTTTATCTGCAATAGGGTCCAGAACCTTTCCAATATCGGTAATCTCATTACTGATTCGTGCAAGCCAGCCATCGAGAACGTCGGAAACAATGGCAATCAGAATGAATATCAGCGCAACATCCCCTTTTCCTTTCTGCAGAAAATACAGGATAGGCAATGCCATAAAAGCCCGCAATATGGAAATCACATTTGAAATTGTTACGATACGATCAGGATGCATAGATTCATATTTTTGTCTGACTTTAATTTTCAAAATTCCTTTGACTCCTCTATTGTTTTATCAATTCGTGAAAATACATCTTAAATCTGTTCAGCCACTAAGTCACTAAGTTCACTAAGATCATAAAATATATCTTTTCTTAAAGTTTCTCTACCAAAACATCTGCACGTAGTCCTTCATTAAAGATTATTCCATCATATATAATTGGGATATCAACCTGTCTTTGATATTTTAGTCCTCGTTTAGATAGTTCATGACAAAAACATATTTCATAAACTTTTTCAAGCAAACCAGGTCCCAACTTCTTATGTACTGTATATGCAGCATCTACAATTTTTTTTGCAATGAATTCTTCCTTCTCTGATAGTGGTTTAAAACTCATATTCTTCCTTTGTGCCTTGGTGCCTTTGTGGCTGATTAGTTACCAAATAAGAGGGATATATTAACAATTTCAACGGTAAGTTCAATTAAAATATTTATCCAGAAAGAGCGCGTAGCGTTGTTTTAATGACGGTTCCAACCTGTTTATATCCGACACAAACGCTGTTTTTAGAGCATTTTGGCAAGCACAACGGCATTCCTGAAAAGGAAATTTCTTGATATAGCCTGCCACTACCTTGCCGGCGCTTTCAGTCGCTTTCCCCAGATTTGCCATGACTGAGGGCACATCCACCGACTCTTCCTTCCAGCTGTCATAATCGGTAACCTGCGCGATGGTTGCAAAATGCAATTCCGCTTCACGGCACAGTTTAGCTTCATATATATTCGTCATTCCGATTACCGACATTCCCCATGAGCGATATAATTTGGATTCCGCCCTGGTAGAAAAAGATGGTCCTTCAATATTTACATAAGTTCCCGAAGAAGTGTATTTGACATCCAAATCTCCGGCAATCTCCAATAATTGACCGTGCATACAAGGGCAAATCGGGTCTCCAAAGGAAATGTGAATAGCAGCGCCTTCATCGAAAAATGTATCATGAACTTGCTTTTTGGTGCGATCGAAATACTGATCGATAAATACGATTGATCCCGGTTCAATTTCTTCTTTGAAGCTGCCGACTGTCGAAATCGAAATAATATGGGTTACTCCCAGCTGTTTCATCCCGTAAACATTGGCGCGATAATTTACTTTCATGGGCAGAATGGTATGTCCCCTCCCGTGCCGTGGCAGAAACACAATCTCTTTTCCATCTCTTTCACCGATCATATATTCGTCGGAGGGATCACCGTAGGGAGTTTTCAGCGTAAGACGATTTAGCTCTTTTACACCCGTAAGCTCGTAAAACCCAGTGCCGCCGATAATCCCTAATTTTATTTCCATATCGCCCTTTCATTATGACTTTGAAATTTAGACCGGGATAAAAAAATAAACAACCAAAATACAACACATTTCAGACGGATAAAACAGAACGGGCTCCCGTTTCCGGAAGCCCGCTTTGGCATCAGTTATTATACAGATTTTTAAAAGTTTTGTTCTGTGAAGTAATGTTCTTTGATTTTGCAAATATTTTAACCACCCCATAATCCCCTCCTTGGCAAGGAGGGGAAAAAGGGGAGGTTACAAACTTTGATAGGACATTTCTTCAGCCTCAAGAAAATTTTACTAAAGTAATTTTTTACCTTAAGATAAATTTATTCGTCAAACTTCAACGTAATGAAAAACGTTGCATCCCGGCGTTTAATCAGAACTAAGATATATTCATCGGCGGCTTCTTCAAGAGCTATGTTATAGTCATCCATCGATTCAATATCGATATCACCAATTCGCTGGATCAGGTCACCTGGGCGAAGCGCCTTTGCGGCTTCACTGTCTTTTTCGATTTGGGTAATTACTACTCCACTTTCATTTGGGTCAATTCTATATTGCCGGGTAAGATAAGGGGTTAATTCTTCTACATCTAGTCCCAGCTTTGTTGTACTTGATAAGGTTTGTGTTGTCGTCTGATCGATCGAACCCGGTAACTCTTCTAATTTGACTTTAATCCGTTTTTTCTTTTTACCCCTGATAATCACGACTTCTTTCTCTTTGCCGACTTCGGAATTTGAGACTAATATCTGCAGGTGGCTGACGTTTTTAACTTTAATTCCATCGAACTCAATTATAACATCCTGAATCTTCAATCCGGATTTCTTCGCCGGTCCATCTTTAACCACACTACCTACAAGCACACCTGAGCGATTCTCTAATTTCATCGCCTTAGCCGTTGGATCGTCAATATTTTGAATTGTGACGCCGAGCCAAGCTCGGATGACCTTTCCGTGTTTGATCAAATCAGTCATTACTTTTTTTGCCAGATTCACTGGAATGGCAAAACCGATTCCCAGATTCCCTACTGCCTGACCGCTCGTGGCAATCGCGGTATTAATGCCAACAAGTTCTCCATGGATATTGACCAGCGCCCCGCCGCTATTACCCGGGTTGATCGCCGCATCGGTTTGAATAAAGCTTTCATAATTTCTGGAATTGATAATATTGCTGCGCCCTTTGGCGCTGACGATTCCGGCAGTCACGGTGTGATCGAGATTATCGGAGAACGGAGAGCCGATCGCCAGAACCCATTCCCCGATCCGCAGTGCATCGGAATCACCCAGAATAACCGGTTTCAGATCACCGGCTTTAATTTTAATCACTGCCAGATCACTCTTGGGATCTGTGCCGATAATCTCCGCTTCATATTCGCGATTATCAATAAGCCTGACGAGAATTTCCGTACCTTGTTCAACAACATGATTATTGGTGAGAATGTAACCCTTTTTATCTACAATGACTCCGCATCCCAACGCCGTTCCGCGCCGTTCAGCTTCCGGTGGAACGCCAAAGAACCGGTAAAAGAAATCATCGTCGAAACCGGGAAACATCTGGTTCCCGCGCAGTTTGACAACTTTAGTCGTGATAATTGTTACAACAGACGGATTGACGTTTTCAGCGATATTGACAAAGGCTTCATTTAAATCTACTATAGACGGAAGCCTTGAATTGTCTGCGGTAACGTATGACGCCTGCATAAATGCCGGCGAACTTTCCTTTTCGGTATTTTCATAAAGCACAACCCGTTCGGGCTTCGATTGAGAAAACATCTGCCCGATAACAATCCCCAGAAGCACCAGCAATAACGAACCTGATATTAATGTTATTCTTTTTCGATCCATATTCTTTTTTCTCCTGTTACTTTTACACCGTTTAACTATGAGACGTCATGAAAGTTTCAGGTAAAAACGTATTGAAGTGCGATGAGGAAGATATTAGTGAAGTTAAATGGATGAGGAGTTCACTCTCTGACTTCTCGATTGTTAGTTGATGGGAGAATAGAACTCATCCCCCGTCCCTTTTTTGGAAGAGGATTGTGTAGGGGAGAAATAATGAACTCAACCCCCGACCCCTTCTCTTTGCAAGAGAAGGGGAGAGCGCCAAAACCAATGCTTTTCGAAAAGCCGAAATGAGGGGTTGAGTTATCGGGCTACAGCTCCGCTCTGCAGCCTGTGTCTTAACTGACGGAACGAGAGAAAATACACTGAAGTGCGTTGAAGGGGTACTCATTCTCTCTCTCACACCATGCTAAAGCATGGTGCTAATCCTATGGCGAAATGGCCCAAGATGGGAGAATAGAACTCAACCCCCGTCCCTTTTTTGGAAGAGGATTGTGTAGGGGAGAAATAATGAACTCAACCCCCGACCCCTTCTCTTTGCAAGAGAAGGGGAGAGCGCCAAAATCAATGCCTTTTGAAAAGCCGGAATGAGGGGTTGAGTTATCGGGCTGGCTACAGGGCTCTGCTCTGTAGCCTGTGTCTTAACTGACGGAACGGGAGAAAATACACTGAAGTGTGCTGAGAGAGAGGGGTGGACTCATCATCACCCCGATTCGTCGAAATGCCGAACCGATTTATCGGTTTTATATATAGGGATTGGTGTGGTGGTACATATCCATCCCGATCCATCATGGTTAGGTAATAAACCGTTGAAACGGTTGTTATCGGGAGGCGTTGTGGCGTTTATATCCCACCAATAAATTGGTGGGTTAGTCCTATGCGAGTTTTTTAATGAATCTCGATTAGGAGTAGCCCCATGCTTTAGCGTGGGGAATACGGTGTCACAACCACCACCTCTACGAACCGATTTATCGGTTTGCTACGATTCGTTGGGGTTTTCCATTATTAAACCGTTGAAACGGTTATCCTGGGTCGGGTATGGTGGTATCGTATTCCCACCAATAAATTGGCGGGTTAATCCTATGGCGAAATAGCCCAAGATGGGAGAATAGAACTCATCCCCCGTCCCCTTCTCTTTCAAAGAGAAGGGGAGAGCGCCAAAATCAATGCCTTTTGAAAAGCCGGAATGAGGGGTTGAGTTATCGGGCTGGCTTATCTTAACTGACAGAATGAGAGAAAGATCAAAATTATTTCATCAACACCATCTTATTGGTCTTCACATATCTGCCTGCCTGGGCCCGATAGAAATAAATTCCTGATGAAACCAGCGTTCCCGAATTAGTTGTACCGTCCCAGCGTACCTCATAATATCCGGGTTGCTTTTGTTCATGAACCAAATCCTTCACGATTTCACCGTTCAGGTTGAAAATCGCCAGACGAACTTCCGATTCCTTTGGTAATTCGTATCGGATAGTGGTTATTGGGTTAAAAGGATTCGGGAAATTCTGATGTAATGCAAACCGGGCTGGAACCGGCGGACTGGTTTCAAATGAATATGAACTATGTTGCTTTGCAAAATAGATGGTATCAGCTGTTTCCATACAGAGATTTGTCAAATATTCTACCTCGGTGAAGGTGTTCTGTTTTGTGGTAAAATCAAGACGACCGATAGACTTAAAGGCGCTGATATCATAATCCACATTGCCCATCTTAAATACGGTTACCAGGATTAACCCTTCTTCAGGGTCATGGCGATCCAACACAATCCAGTCACCCGATTCTTTATCGATATTCAAGGGCACAAACCGGTTATACTCCAATATTTCCGGATCATAACGAATGACCATCTCAGAACCGATACAGGCGTCTTTCAGATTCACATTCAATTCAAGGGCAAGCCCCGATTGCATCGCGGCATTCCATTTACCATCTTTTTCATAATTGGTGATTAGTGAAATCGGTGATTGTTCATTGGAAATCGATTTTGCCAGACCAAAGGAGGCAAAGGTATTATAGGAGTGATCAAAG
The DNA here is from genome assembly GCA_023133185.1 of Fidelibacterota bacterium. Classification (GTDB taxonomy): domain Bacteria; phylum Fidelibacterota; class UBA2242; order UBA2242; family UBA2242; genus UBA9312. The sequence continues at coordinate 31,576 of JAGLWX010000067.1, read as the reverse complement.
GTCCAGTTCCAGGCGGAAATAAGCACCAACAAGTCTTTTAAATTGAACTGGTTATCCGGTGTGAGAACGTATTGAGGCAATGTGCCTGTCACAGGACCCAGTTCCTTACTGTAATCGGGCGGTTCCGCAGTCCAGGCGTCACGTAAAGTATAAAAATCCACAAGATCAACATCACCATCGGTATCATAATCGCCTAACAGGGCAGTCCTGAATTGAAACGAATAATCATCTGCCGGTGAGCCAGCGGGATCGCCGTTAAGGTTTCCATCGAGAGGAATACCAAACTCATCGGTAATCCCGGCGCTTAAAGCAACCGTAATCGTATCGAGTGACCCGTAAAAACCATCGGGGATTATTTCCAGCTCAGTCTTGCTGATAAAATATAATTGATGGGACATAGCGCCCACTACCTGACTGTTGATCGATATTTGACCATAAACGGTATTTGTATCAATATCGTGGTCGAAAATGACAAAGATCGATTCCTTCCAGCCGGATGTATCCTGATCCAGGGAATAGGGACTGTGGAAAGTCACAACCGGACCAATCTCATTATCAATATCCAATGTTATTGTATCTGCTTTACCAGCGCCCCAATAGTCAGCCGGAATTACACGGATTGCAACTTCTTCCAGGCATTGATGAGGTAAATCCACATCGCTCTGCCAGATGATAACCGAATCATACATGGCGGGCAGGATATCACCGGTTTCAGCAAGCGTGGCTACAACCCAATCACTGGCGTCTTTCAAGCGATAGAAGGCTTGCAGCGACAGTGTATCATTACCTGATTCCTGAATGTTGTAGGGAATTTTTATTTCACCGGTCTGTTCGCCCGGCAATTCAGTTAAAATAATTTTCCCTTGATCATTATCAATATGGAGATTTAAAGTGGAATCCGGAGTTCCCGGATCATTATCGGAAATAGTTACTTTAAAAATCACATCTGTAAGTTCCGTATCCGGTAAGTCCGTCTGCGTTTTCCAGGTAAAATCCACTCTATTGTTAATTTCATCATGCACCACATCTTGCGTATCGGGTTGCAGATAATTGATGCCGTCAATTGAGTAGAATAAGTTGAAAGAGATGGAATCGTCTTCCACATCGTTGTATTCAAAATATCCATCCGTAATATCGAAATGTTGTTCTGTTTGCGGTATTGATAACACAACAGTCGGCGGAAGGTTATTATCGAGGTGAAATTCCACGGTATCACCTTTGCCAGACTCCCAGCTATCATCAGAAATAACACGAATGAAGACCGATTCATTATCCATTCCTTCCGTCTCAGTAGCAGAATTCCAGGTGAATGAGTTATCATAATCAATGATATTATTGAGATCATCCGTAATGCTCGGCGATTGCCATGTATTGCCCATATCAAGGCTGTAATCAACACTGAGATTTATTCGATCGCCTGTTGTATCGTTAATTATATAGGAAATAGCGACATCGCCCGATTGCTCATCGGTGAAAGGCATAAGAGCGATGGAGTGATTTTGAAAATTGTCGAGATGAAAGGTGATAGTATCGCTTGAGCCGCGGTCATTATCATATACGTCTAATCTGAAAAGCATATTGTCAATATCTTCGTTCTGAATATCATCCCCGGAATACCAGACCATATTCCGAGCGCCCTTTTCTATCAGAGATTTTCCCTGGAAGATCTTTCTGTCATTTATCGCAATTTCATGTAATTCATTTGAACTGTTTCCATTGGCTTTGGATGAAAAAGAATAGGATGCGCTATCCCAATTGGCGCCATTATCTTTGCTGAAAAGGGGAATAATTGTCAAAGAATCCGATTCGTCATCTGTGCTTGTAAATGCTAATTCCACAATATCGTGCTGCTCATCTGTAATCTCATCCAGAGATATTACCGGCGGCAGGTTATTGTCAAGATGAAAAATTACTGTATCACTTCTGCCGGTTCCCCAGCCATCATCAGGCTCGATTCTTACCCGGACTTCGCCGTCAAAACCCGGCAGGTCGTCCATAGAACTCCATTGCAATTGGAAATTACCCGGAAGATAATTATTCATTTCTCCATCAATTGCAATACTCTCCAGCCAGTCAATTCCCCCGTCAATGCTGTAAGCAATATTCAGGTCGCTGGTATCATTGCTTTCATCTGTAAGGGTAATATCGAATGTAACCGTATCTCTCTGTTCTTCTGTAATGTCGGCAATGTCTATGCTCTGTAATTGATAATTATCCAGATCAAAAGTAATTGTATCATCAATACCTTCATCATTATCAAAAACCCGAATCCTGAACATCAGGTCCTGGCAATTTGTATCAGGCAGATCAGTAAAGGAATTCCAGACAAGTTGCCCGCCGGTTTCCAACTTTCCTCCGACACTGTTTTTACCGCCTGCGGATAATGTTGACGAACTCCAGTTTTGTCCATTATCATAACTGAAACTTGCATTTACAGTCAATTGGTCAGATTCTTCGTCAAAAACAGTATATTGAATTATTACCGTATCGTGCTGTTCGGTCATGAGCGGTGCAATCTCCACAACCGGAACAGCATTGTTATCTATATGAAGCATTGCGGTATCAATATTACCGGAATCATTGTCAAAGCATTGCAGCATTACAAAAAGCGAGTCAATATCAATTCCCGGTAAATCTGTTACCGAATTCCATGAAGCAGAACCGGAATATTCGTCTGCGCCAATTATGGAATCACTCTCCAGCGTACAATCATTCCAGGAGTTCATCTTATCGGAGGAATATTGCAATTTCATCCTGATAGAATCAGATTCCGCATCCGTGATTACGTAAGGCAGGTCTATCATTCCATTGAGTTCCGTATATTCTACATTCAGAGCAATTTCAGGCGCTTCATTATTATCCAGGTGAAAGGCTTCGCTAATCAGAGCTCCGCCTGAATGTCCATCCGACGGCGTCACTCGCAGGCATACCGCCGGTGAATCAACACCTGCGGCGTCAGTTACCGAGTGCCACACAAAGGACCCGGTATAATTCTCAGGTGTAATGCCCGTAACATTGCCGCCGACGGTCGCCGTCTGCCAGCCTTGTCCATCGCTCAGCGAATACTCAACAGACAAATCCACAGCATCGCTTTCATCATCGGTAATGACATAAGCGACGCTGATATCACCGGAATATTCATCAGCGCTGCCAACTGAAAGCGCTGTCACCATCGGCGCGCCGACCTGGTCTATTAATATTTCAATGGACGTCGCCTCACCCTGATCGTTATCTTTGGGAGTAATCCGGAAAATCACGTGTCCAACATAAGCGGGGACATCATTTGAAGACAACCATATTAATGAATGATCTCCGGTCGCAAGGTTGACGGTATCGCCAAAAACGGTTGCAGGATGCCAGTTCAATTCATACTTGCGCTTGAATTCACAATAGATTGACGCCTGATCACCTTCCGTATCAGTTATCGAATAATGAATAGTGACGCTATCGGATTCTTCGCCGGCAATGGGTGAGATACTCGCTACCGGACTGCGATTATTGTCCAATTCAAAGATCAGCGTATCACCTGTTCCCACTGCCCAATAATCGTCGGGATGAATTGTCAGCACGACAGTGTCAATATCCATTCCGGGCAGGTTGTAATGGGTGTACCATTGCAGAATCCCGCTGTATTCATCAGGCGTGATCTGAAGTGTGTCGCTGACAATGTAGGGCAGATGCCATTCCGCCGAAGTAATGCCTTTTACAGGACTAATTCCGTAGGAATCCCGACTTATCGGAACAGGATTTACAATTTCAACTGATTCAGCAGATTTTGACGATTTAAACGGTTTGCCTTTTTTCGCCGATTTCGTAGGAAATCGACCGGTACCGGAAACCGGATCGTTGCCGATTAATCCACTTTTAGTTGAAGACGCTTTATCATCAAATTGCGCATTGACGGCGTAACGGCAGATCAGTCGCAGAGTGTCATTCGTGGGATCGGTAATCGAATAATTTATATCCAGTGTATCCCGGACGGGACTCTCACTGATAGATAAAGAGATGGACTGTTTATGATAGTTGTCAATCCGAATTGCCAGTGTATCCGGCACACCCTGATCCTTATCACGGGCAGTCACCCGGAACCGGTAAGCGCCGGACATATCAGGCAGATCGGTCAATGTATTCCACGTCAGGGCAAGACTTGATCCTGTGAGAGCATTTATATCGGCATCGACTGAAGCCGCTAACCAGTTCTGATCACCAACTTCGGCATATTCCACCGTCAATGTCAGTGTATCATTCTCTGCGTCATTATAATTGACCGTAATTGGTATATCGCCGCTCTGTTCACCGGAGATTGCAACCATATCAACAGTTGGCGGCAGGTTATTGTCCACATGGATATGCACTGTATCGGACTTGCCGGTATTTGCATTGTCCCAGGGCGTGATAGCAAAAACGACATCTTCAATATCCAGACCCGGCAGGTCAACCGCCGACTGCCAGGCAATTGTTCCTTCGTAACCTGACGATCCAATATCCGTAGTATCGCTGACGGTTGTCGGAATATTCCAGGTAGTGCCGTTATTGGTTGAATATCGACAGATCAACGACGTCGAATTGTTGCCGGGATTATCAATGGTATAAGGAACCGCAAAAGTTCCGGAATATTCGGGCTGGGTCATTTCATCGATTGAGACGTTGAAGCGCCATTCGAGGTGGTTGAAATATACATATATAGGTTCCCTAATTTGTGTATTACTTACCAATGCCAGATCCATATCCCCATCTCTATCTATATCTCCCCATGCACTCTTAAGCGTGTTCGTAACCTCATCGGTTGCCCAATCAGGTACTGTACTTATTTCTCCGCTGTGATTTAAATACACTACATCCTGAGTGTAATTTTCTCTCCCTTTTGATCCAAATGTTCCTAGATACAAATCCAGATATCCATCTCCATCCACATCAACAAATTCTATTGATCTAGATGTCCCATGGCTACTCGACCAAATTTCTGTGAATGCATCTATCCCATTATATTTATATACTTTACTCGATGATGGATAGACCGGTGAGGCTAAACCTATCTCTGGATATCCATCCCTATCAATATCACCTACTGCATAGTCTTGTGTTTCTCCGTTCGGAAGTCCTGCTCCCAATTGGTAAACAACTGTACCAACCGTTCCATTGTTATTGCGATAAAGCTTTAATCCAAAAAGAATATCCTGGTCCCCATCACTATCGTAATCCACCCAGATACATCGTTCAGCATGATATGCTTCCCCTGTGTATTCGCTCCAAACTGGGTCACTTTCAATAGTCCCTGAATTATTTAGATAAATCCTATTATAATCAGTTTTTACAGCTAGATCAGGATATGAGTCATTATTTAGATCACCCCAGGAATAAAATCCACGAGCATTGATAATCTGCGGTGTCATGGACAAAAATCCACTCGTATTCTTATATATCTCTATCCGGCTATTTTCATTGCTGTAAAATGAAATATCCGGATCTCCGTCATTGTCAATATCCACCACATCTATCAGGCCATGAGCATCAACAAAAATTGAATAAGTCGCGGTCTGATTAAAATATCCACCGGCATTCAGGTATATATACAGAGAAGGCCTAGGTTCATCATATCCACGTAAGGCTACCATATCCAGATAACCATCACCATTCAAATCTGCAAGTGCTATATCTTCATTGTTAAATATTTCCGAGGTAACCCAACTAGGAGTTGAGGACAAGGTTTCATTTTGTGGTATTGGTTTCGTATAAAAAGTAATTCGCAAATTCTGATAGTTCCCCCCACTCACACTCCTAATTCCATCAGTAAGCAGGACAGTAATCTCCTCACCATAAAAGAAATTATCATTCGATGTGAATACTACTGCGGAGTCAGCAGCACTCCAGGCATATGTTCCGCTATATCTGCCATGCTGTTTACCATAGACATAGAATGAGTTTTCATCAACAGTGAACATATTGATAATGGTATTAAATTTCACCCGGATCGTCGTATCAACCGGCATAGTGCAGGAGTTCATCGCCGGATAGGTGGAGACCACCACCGGATCGACCACTTCGAGGTATTCGCCCACGGCGTAGAGTTTATTGTCGTAGCAGCCGATATAGACCGCGCCGTCCAGCCCCATCGCCGGATTGGAGGTATAAAGATCACCACCGGTCTTATATGCCCAGCGGCGGCTGCCATCGGTCTTGATACAGTACAGCAAATCATCGGATGAACCGAAATAAAGAAAACCGTTGGCGCTCAGCACCGCGCCATTGCGGATATTGCCGAGCGTCGTGTAGGACCAGATATTGGCTCCCGTTGACGCATTCACGGCGTGCAGTTTCTGACCGTCGGAACCGATGTAGATCACATCAGCAGAAGAACCGGAGATTGAGGAGACAGGAGACAGGAGACCGGAGACGGAAGAACGGAGACCGGAAGATGGAATTTTGGCAGTACTTTGATCTTTGGATTTTAATAGAGTATTATCGTTCCGCATTGCCGCTTTTCGATTTATCGACTTTCCGGTTTCCAGTTTCCAATTTCCTGATTCCCTTTTCCTGATTCCTGTTTCCTGATTCCTGTTTCCTGTATCAACTTTCTTAAAGGATTTTAACATATCAGTAGCATCATTTACCATGCTTGCTTTTGTGGATACCGAAGCATAACCCAGCGTCGGTGAGGCATAGAAGATCGCACCGCCGGTATTGTAATCCCACTTGTAAGCGCCGATTGATGAGAGACAATAGAGCCTGCCGTTCTGGGCGCCGAAATATATATTGCCAGTAGAGTCCACCGCAGCATTGGCATAGATAGCAGAATTCGCCGGGTATTCCCAGAGTTTTTCGCCGGTATGAGGATTCAATGCGTAGAGTTTGCCTGATTGATCGCCGATAATCAGTTTGGATTCGTCAATAGTCAACGCCGGTGAAGCGTAAAACTTCCCGCTGCCGGTGAAAGTCCAGACCAAATCGCCGGCGTCACTTGTCAGGGCATAGACTTTATTATCGAGACTGCCCACATAGAGATAACCGAAAGAACTGATGACCGGTGAACTGTAGATTTGCCCACCGGTGGTGTAAGTCCAGAGCGTATCGCCGGTGGTTTTATTCAGTGCATAGACTTTATTGTTCTTGCATGTAACGAAGAGATGATTCTCCGTGCCGATGCAGGGCGCTGCGAAGACGCCCTCGCCAAGACTCTTGCTCCACAGCTGATTCCCGCCGGGATCGACGGCATAGACCTTACCATCTTCGGAACCGACATAAACCGTCCCGTCATTGTCGATTACCGGCGACGATGACACCGCCGCGCCGGTATTGAAGGTCCAGCGGAAGGTTCCCAGCGTCGCGCCATTATAGGGCACACTGCGGCTGCGCTGCGCGTCGTAGGCATTCATTGGAAATGTGACGTCTGCAATCACCGGAACCGCTGCGGTGGTGAGTTGCAGAACATTGGAAAGCGCCGACCAGTTGGGGACTTCGTCGTAAGAGCGGACGGCGGCGTAGTAAAGGGTATTGGGTAATAAGTTGGTAAGTGTATCGAAAATCGCAACGCCCGGAAAGAGGGGGCTGAGGTGCAGAGGAGCAAGGGAGTCAGCCGTCATAAAATTAGTGCCATTGATCGGGAAAGTGGCGTAATAGACCGTGTAGCCGGAGATAGGACGTCCCGATTGCCCGTCATCGGCGGGTGCGGTCCAGGTGATGATCGCGCTGCGCTTGGAAACGGAACTCTGCGCCAGATCGCTGATGGTCCCCGGCGGCGTTTCGTCTTTGGGTTCGGTGTGCCCAGCGACAACATTGGAGATCGGCGACCATAAGCCTTCGTCATCTTTGGCTTTCAGGGCGAAATAGTAGGTCGTAGCATAATTCAGACTATCCACCATGAACGACTGTAACGTACCGGCGGAGGAAGGAGAAAGGAAACAGGAAACAGGAGAAGCCGAGGCGAAATTAGCGGAATCAATCAGGCTGGTGGATATGCGCAGGTCGTAGAGATCACAGGTACCGGTGTAATTATCCGCGCCGGGCGCATGCCACTGTAGTGTGATGGACTGGGAGGTAGAGTCGATAACAGCGAGGTCGCTGACCTTGCCAGGAGGATTTTCGGTGTATTCATAATCAAAGGAAGTCCGGGCGATATTCGATATTCTTAGCTCATCAATTAACCCTTTAAATGGAAAGCCCCATCCTCCTCCGGTAGGATTGCTTCCAATTCCAATAATTTGGTCGTTTTGATCTATTGTTCCATTATAATTCCACGTATTATCAAGTATTTGATCGATGTATATTTTTACAGTTTTTAATGTGTCATTTCTTACAACTCTCACATGATGCCAGCCAACTTCTTTAATACTTTTTTCTGATGTGAACGAATGATGCCCCCCAACATCAACAGAAAAATTATGCATCACTCTCCCAGAACTGGATTCAATATGGATACTAAATGGCCAAGCAAGTGGTGAATCATTATTTTCTTTAGAAACAATACATCCCCAATTACCCATAGATGCATCAGAAAAAATCCAAAAATCAATTGTCAAATCGGTTAAATTATATTTATCAATATGATTTACGAAAGCATAGTCGTCAGATCCATCAAATGATAGTCCAAAATCATTAATTCCAGCAATCCATACTGGATCCTGTGAATCTTGATTAACAGATGGCCCGAGCTGACCATTATTGCTAAAGTCACTAGCATCATTTAATAATTGTCCTTCCCCTTCATTAAAATGCAGCAACAAAACCGTATTCTCATCCGACTCATATTCCCGAATACGGAAATCATAGGTAACCGAATCCTGAGTTGTTGTATTCTGATTATTCCAATCATCTACAGCATCGGTATATTGTACCCAAACCCGGTTCCCCTGATCCACCTGTAAAACTCCATCGGTCATGGCGAAACCGGTCTGACTGTCACACAGCATCCAGCCGATGAATAGCCCGGTGTCGGCGTCAACTTCGTTGAGATTGAGCATCTCCGGGACGTTTTCCAGTTGGCTCCAGACCTCGACGGTGGCATATTCAGGAGTATTGATATCGGTATTCAGATCGGGATCGTAGAGTTTGACATAGAGCGTGTCGCCTTCATTGTAGCCCCAGGCGTCGCTGCCGTCGGAATAGATGAAATTCATCTCCCCGGTATATCCGCCCGGCGCCGGTGTGCCATCGGGCCAGGGTGCGTCCAGCCAACGAGAGTAGTTGACGATTCCTCTGGATTGATCGTCGAACTTATCCAGAATAGCGAATATATTTTTTGGATTACTGCCGGAATTCATTTCAGAGGTGGTTGCAGTGCCCCAATAATTGTATTTAGCAATCAACTCCTCTTGGGAATAATAGTCTATAACAGAATTTCCACCATTATAGGGAATATTATTATTCGAAAATATTACTTCTGATACATCAATTGGCCTAACATATAAACTGGTACATTCATTATTTGATAGTGTATTACCAGTAATTGAAACTGGAAATCCTCCTTGACCAAGGAAAATTCCGTATTTGTTATCTTTTATTACGTTGTCTTTAATAGTCGTTGAACCAACAACATATATACCATGCTCATTCTTTGATATATTACAACTTTTAATCTTTGAATTATCCCTCGGAACATCACTACTCCAATTTCCACTTATCCAAACGCCTTGTTCATTATTTCTTATATTTGAGTGACTAATAATAGGAGAGTTTCCTTCAATATCAACTCCTCGCACTGCCCCTTCTATTCGACAGTATCGAATTTCACCGTTTGTGTTTTCAGATCCAGTAAATATTATTCCACGCCACATATTTGGATGAATTGTAATTGAATAAGGAGAAAAGATTATACTATCACTAATTGTTCCAACAGCGTTCAATGTGCCATCATTTACTTCAATATCGCTTAAGTTGGTTTCATAATTCACTTGAAAATCATCATGATATGGTAAAACATAGATTCTTACACCCGGGTCAATCGTAAGAGTTTTAAAAGTATAAATTTGAATATCGCCAGTGATCAAATATGGTTCATTTGATAAGGTCCAAGTCTCATCATCAGCAAGTGCGTATCCATTCTTCACGGTCAGTTCAAAAACACGACCATCAAGTAAAGTATCCACATTTCCCCAATCATCCGCCGGATCAATATACTGAAAATACATCCAGTCGCCATGACTGAGCTGCAGCTGCCCGTCCGGGAAGGGCACACCGGTGGCGTCGTCTAATTTGATCCAGCCCCGGAAGATGCCGGTGGCGAGGTCGGTCTCGTTGAGGGTCAGGGTTTCGTGAGTGGTCTCGGTTTCGCTCCAGATGTCCAGAGTGAGTTGATCGGGAATGATGTCGTCGCTGTTGCGGTCAGGGTCCGTGATCTGGATGAAGATGCTGTCCCCGGAATGGTAGGTAAGCATTTCATTAGTAAATTCGTAATTCGTAATTAGTAATTCGGCACCATAGGTGCCGCCTACGGGTTGACCATCGGGCCAGGGGGCGTCGAGCCAGTGGGAGTAGTCGACAAGTCCCATTTGAAGATCATCATATTTATCATGAATTGAAGAGATGTTTTTTGGGTTATTTCCTTCTGAAATTTCACTTGTTGAAACAGAGCCCCAATAATTATTAGTTGCAGATAAAACATCATTTGTATAATAATTGATATAAATAGCAATTAATGAATAAAAATTATTATTTTGAATTTGTTCATCGCCATAGATTCCATTCATCCAAATATCAGCATCATAATTATTTGAAAATGTACAATATTTTATATCAAAATTATCATTTAGTTCTTTATATATACCAAATGCGCAATTATTAATATATGAGTTATACATTTTTACGGCACCATTAACAAAGAGTGCTTTATATGCATTTTCAATTTTTGTATAATTAATTTCATTTGAATCTGAATTCAAATAGATCGCTCCCCATCCACAAATTTGTTCTGGATTTGAACGTGATCTAATGAAAATACTGTCTGATTCAGTTCCATTTGCGATTAATCTTGAGTTAGCATTAATGGTAATCTCGATTAAATCAAGGTGTGCACCAGAGGCCATAGCATCAGTTCTATATACAAATAACACCTCCACCCCCGGCTCAATCGTCAGAGTCGCTCCATTACCCACAACAACATCCCCGGAGATCACATAAGGACTTAGTGCTTTTGTCCAGGTGCTGTCCTGAGATATGGTTCCGCCGGTGATGTAGGTGGTGTCGGGGAATACCGGTTCGCCATCAGGCCAGGGAGCGTCGAGGAACTGGGAGTAGTCCACCGTGCCGAGGCTATTATCATCGAAGTAGTCGTGGATGGTGGAAATATCGTGGAGTTCCGGCGTGGTGGACATCTCGGCGGTGGCGGTGGTGCCCCAGTAGTTGTATTTGGCATCAATGTCAGAATATTGAGAATTATTTATACTTTCAATATTGGAGTATTCAATTGACACATTTCCTGGAGCATATATTTCAATTGGCGAATCGGAGGGTTCACCAGGAGGATTAGTCATTTTGCTAATTGTTACATTACGAATAGAACCATTGTTAAACCCACTGTTGTGGGAAGAAATGTGCATGGCAGCGAAACAATTTGTAAAAATAGTTCTTGCAACATGAAAACTATCAGCTAAGATTTGAATTCCCGTGTTCGCATTTTCAATAATACAATCATGCACATCGGCTACTGAATTCCAATATGATAACCCTCTCCATCCTAATCCTGAGTTACCATCTGTTGGCATATATGTGGAATCCTCAGTTACAAACCTGATCAAGTTGCTTTGATCGGATTCCATGTTGATTGAGCCATTTGCAATAATTATTGAAATACCAGGATCTTCAGGATTAGTATTTGTTGCTATTATGACTTCAACTCCGCCCTCAATTGTTAAAATAGCACCGTTATTTATAGTAAGATCTTGAAGTACCTTATATGGACTCCGAGCTTTTGTCCAGATGCTGTCCTGAGTGATCGTCCCGCCGGTGATGTAGGTGGTGTCGGGGAAGACCGGTTCACCATCGGGCCAGGGCGCATCGAGGAATTGGGAGTAATCGACAGTGCCGAGACTGTTGTCGTCGAAATAATCGTGGATAGTGGAGATATTATGGAGTTCCGGTGTGGTGGACATTTCAGCAGTGGCGGTGGTGCCCCAGTAGTTGTAGCGGGCATCGATATCCCCATGAACCGCGTTATATATATCGAAGCCTGAATTGGAATGAATATTATTAAACTGAATTAAATAAAATTCAGTTGGTGAGTCCCATCCAATGTAAATGCCATTTGCCTGATTTGCATATATTTTACTTTTCTGTAGTTTAAGGGGATTCGAACCAGCAAATGATACTCCATTACCTTGATTATTTGAAATATTACAATTTGATATTATAGTTGTATCGACAGAGGTATTGGAATTCTGGGCAACTGCTATTCCAGGTTCAGGTGAATGGGAAATCCGACAATGTTTGATTAAAGCATTTGAATTAAAAAACAACCCAATACCGGAATATTCAATCACACAATACTGTAGAGAGTCTCGCTGACTGGAATTAAGTCTTATACCTCCCCAATCCCCATCATTTGGATTAGATGACCGACTTGTAAAAACAATAGAATCAGTGTCTGTTCCATTAGCTTTTAGCCATCCATCATTAATTCTCAATTCTGAAAGATTATTATTTGAACCTGAATTCTGATCATCGTGATTTGCTTTAAAATATATTTTAACTCCAGGCTCTATCGAAAGCGTAGCACCGTTTGCTAAAGTAACATCCCCGGAGATCACATAGGGGCTGCGGGCCTTGCTCCAGGTGCTGTCCGTGCTGATCGTGCCGCCGGTGATGTAGGTGGTGTCGGGATAGGCGGTCTGATTCTCATACGCTCCCATATCAGGGCGAGTTCCGGCTGGCATCGGTCGGGGGTTACCGTCGAGGTCGATTGTAGGTGCCGTGTATGTAGTTCCATCGATTTCGATAGAGTTGGTTCCCATAGCGATGCAGGGAGAAGTATCGGCTAAGCGGTAATCACCATTGGCAGAATCGACGAATTGGGGATAGAGATCAATGTTGCCGGAGAGCCAGATCACAGAGCCATTGTCATTTGTGACAATACTGTCCTGGCCGCCCTGGATATCAGAGTAGGAAAAAGTAATCGAATTTTCAGGATAATCCAAAATGAAATAAACATTATTCGGTAGATTATTCCAAACTATCGTATTAATTAATACCGGATCAGAATAATACCTGCAACCAATACCGCCACCATCACTTCCTGTATTATTTGTGATTGTAACATTATTGAGTACTGGATCAGAATTCTCACATCTAATACCACCATGCCTATGGGCTGTATTACCAGATATCAACGCATTGGAAATATAAGTATTATTCGCATCACGACAATATATTCCTCCACCCTCACTTTCAGCTGTATTATTAATTATTTTAATATTTTTTAAGTTTACATTTGCAACATCAATAGCAACACCTCCTCCATGTTGGGTTGCTGTATTATTCTTAATTATTAGGTTCATTAATGTGGGATTGGGGTCGGTAGCAGCATAATAACCACAATATATACCACCACCACGGCTTTCTCGGTCGTCGTTTCCTGAGGCATAGCCATTAGTTATAGTAAAGCCACTCAATACCGCTGTGGAATCTTCACTATTATTAAACGTAACCACACTCCCATTTTGATTTCCATCAATCACCGTCTGGGATATATATGAGGTGTCACCAGTTGTCAATGTCAATGACCCAACAACGATATTCTTGCCGTTGAAGTTGATATTCTCTACGTAGGTGCCGGGTTGGACAAGGACAGTATCGCCATTAGTAGATGCATCGATAGCGGATTGGATGGCGCTGTAATCGGCAGGAACATCAATTCGATTGCCTTGTGCGCGGGCTGTCTGCAGAATGAGCAGGTTAAGTCCGAAGATTATTGTCGTGATTGTGATGATTCGTTTAATCGGAATCATAGGACATCCTCATATTTTGATTGGTTGTTGGTTACAAACTCATCCCCTGGAAAAAGTATTGCAAAAAACAATGATTGATGCGATCTCCCCTTCTCTTTCAAAGAGAAGGGGCAGGGGGTTGAGTTCCGTCTCTCTCCCCATTCGCTGCCCTCAGCCAGAAAGGGGCTGGGGATTTTCGTTATTAAACCGTTGAAACAGCCTGCCCCGATGTATCGGGGGTTGTTATCGGATGGCGTTGGGGCGTTTTTATCCCACCAATAAATTGGTGGGTTATTCCTACACGTATAATTCGGATAAGCGCGACTAGGAGTAACCCCATGCTTTAGCATGGGGAATATGGTGTCACAACCACCACCTCTAAGAACCGATTCATCGGTTTTATATATGGGGATTGGTGTGGTGGTACATATCCATCCCGATCCATCATGGTTATGTAATAAACCGTTGAAACGGTTTGGGCTTTGGATTATGGATTCCACTGACCACCAATAAATTGGTGGGTTATTCCTACACGTATAATTCGGATAAGCGCGACTAGGAGTAACCCCATGCTTTAGCATGGGGATCATGACGTTACCATCCATGAAACCCGGAACCGATTCATCGGTTTTTTCGTTGTATTCATTTGAGCTTCCCCAGTATTTTTAAACTTTTTAATATCTAACGCTAATCGTTTTGAAATGGATTTGGTGTATATTTTTGCCCGGACGCCTTTTTTTCTATTCGTTAATAATGTTAAGACGCTGTCATCAATATAATTATCGATAATGATAATAGACTTTTTTGCCGACTGTATAATTTTGGACACCAGGGCATGGGCGTCAAAAATTTGGCCATTATATATAATGCCTTGTTTCGGTGAAATTTCCTTTTGTTCGATAGCATCAAAGATTCTTTCAAATTTCACATCGATTTCGCTTTTATCCGTTAATTGCTTTAGTTCAATTTGATTTATTCTCTGAAATAGTTTTGCATTGCTGCCGATAAATTTTCGCATGGCAACAAAGGCGTTAATAATTTGCACACTTACTTTTATCGCCCGATCACTCCTCAATACCGCGGAGAGCATTGCGACTCCTTGTTCTGTGAAAACATATGGTAGTTTTCTTCTGCCGCCATGTTCACTTGAAGTGCCAGTTTGGAACTTCAAGTTTTGCCATTCTTTTTTAGTCAATTGAAAAATAAATTCTTCTGGGAATCTATCTTCATTACGTTTAACTGCTCTATTAACCTGCTTGGTTTCGACACCATAAATTATGGATAGATCACAATCAAGTATTACTTGTACATCACGTATGAAATAAATACGGTGTTTAATTTGTTCAATAGGAAAGGTTTGTTTTTCTTTATTACTCAATCTCAAACACCTTTTTTATTTAATGCGCGGGCTGTCTGCAGAATAAGCAGGTTATGTCCGATGAATATTGTCGTGATTGTGATGATTCGTTTAATCGGAATCATAATGGTTCCTTTTTGTTTATTGGAGGTTTTCATTATTAAACCGTTAAAACGGTTAATTTTTGGGGGAATTGGGGCGTTTTTATCCCACCAATAAATTGGTGGGTTATTCCTACACGCATTGTTTAATGAATCTCGATTAGGGTTAACCCCACGTTTCAACGTGGGGACCATGTCGTTACCATCCATTAAACCTGGAACCGATTTATCGGTTTCAAAACCCCCATTAAAATAGGTGTGAAATACGAGATGATCATCCAAATCCCACCGATAAATTGGTGGGTTAGCCCCATGGCGTGATGGTTTGGATATGCGTTTAGGGTTAACCCCCCGATTTATCGGGGGGCACATGATCACACCAACACAATACCCGGGAACCGATTTATCGGTTTTTACTTTAAAAATCACTATCGACCTCAAATCCGTATTTCTCCAAAAACTCCTCATACTCTTCCGCAAATGTCTTTCGCCGATGGTGTTCTTCCTGATTTTTGATATACTCCTTAACCTGTTCCCCCATCGACGCACTCACTGAAAACGCCCCGTATCCCTTCTGCCAATGAAAATGTCCTTTTAACAATTTCTCATCATTGATCCAATGGGACGATTCACCTTTCATCTGATGCACCACCGAATCCAGGGATTTCGTGGCGGGGAGATTTATCAATATATGTACGTGTTCCGGTTGAATGTTTATGGTTTCGATCGGAGCATTATTTTCTTCGGCTTTTTCAAGGAAGTGCTGTCTGATCTTTACCGCTGATCCTTTGAATAGACACCGATCCCGGTCTTTGGTTGACCAGATGATGTGCAGCCAATTGGCGATGTATGAATGGGACATTTTTTACCCTTTGTCTTTTAAACCGTTAAAACGGTTTTGTTGGGGGTGGGTTGGGGCGCTTTTATCCCACCAATGAATTGGTGGGTTAGCCCTATCTGAAACGTTCGATTGATCGTTATTAGGGTTAACCCCACGTTTCAACGTGGGGATTATATCGATACCATCCATAAAACCCGGAACCGATTCACCTTTTTCTTTAGGTGCGCCGATTTCCCCTCTCTTGCAAGAGAGGGGATCAAGGGGTGAGTTCACTCCCCCACCTCTATCACACAATCGACCCGTTCAAGTATCTCGATCGATTGAATCTGGCTGTTTTCCATCGCGCAATTGGGTGTGAATGATAGCAATGTATTTTGATCGCCTGTCAGCCGATAGGTCAGCTGAATGACTTTGCCCGTGCCGCTTACTCCGGCATTGATATCCGAAACGCGACCGAGAGTAATTTTGAGCAGATTATTTGTCAAATCTTCCACATCAACAGTCAAAATATTTTGACTTTCTTTGGACAGAAAGTCGCTGGTTCCGAGGTAGATTTCACGATCAATCAATTCCAAACCGTTTGGATTCAGGGGCAGTTCAATGTACAATCCCATCAGGTCAGTCACCTCCTCCACGACAACTTCAACAGTAAATGTCTCGTTTGTTGCTACCCTGACTTTCCGTGGATAAAACCGCAGCGCCGGTCCTTTTACCGCATCGATCTGAAACTGACGCAGAGGAGGATTATCTTCAATTTCACCTGCCGGCGTCTTACTCACGACGGTAAAGAGATGCTCGCCTTCGTCTAACAGTTCAAATGTTGCGGTCGTATCGCTTGTCCAATCACTACATGCCTTTGTGTCCAGACTATAGAAAAATTCTGCCGCAGTTTCATTACCGCTCCATTTGAATGTGACAGTATGAGTATTAATAACCTCATTATCTGCAGGCCCGGCAAGGATCGTAGTTTGAGGCGGAATATGCTCGGAAGCCGTACTGTCAACGGGGTTATCAAAGCCGGGATCGGTTATAATTTCACAACGCCAGCTGAAAAAGTAAAAAACGACTAACGAAAAAATCAATAAACGTTTCATCTATCGCTCCAATTAAAAAATTATGTCAAATAAATTTATGGTCCATACCAGCCCCAAGCCGCCAATAAACATATATCGCTTTGATTCGGTTTCTTTCATCACATCAAATGCATCTTGTACGGCAGCTCGCTGAGATTCCCACAATTCCGGTTGTGAAATGTTCGCATTATAAATATCCTTTTGGGTAATCCAATCGTCTTGTTGGTCAAGATAGGTCGAGTGAGAATCATAGGATAAATAAGCGAGTCCAAGGGTTGCGGTCAGTATGCTGATCCCTTTGAATTTTCGGTTTTGGTATATCTGTCCCGTGCCCGGAATAAATAGAGAATAGGCAAAAGCTTTCTTTTTGGAAACGGGCGATAATTTGTAATTAATCCGGGTTAGTTCGTCCTCAGTTATATCAAATGACTGTTTAAATGTCAGATAATCCGGTTTTGTAACTTTTAATAAATAATTTCCCACAACGAGTGGAATATCTGCTTGTGGTGTTTTTCCGAGTTTCTGAGCGCCTACTCTGATATTGGCGCTGTCCGGTTGTCCTGAAACGGTAAGAAAACCACTCAGTTTCGTGAGCGATATATTCAGGGGAGGATTCATCCGCGGTTTCAATTCAATCACTTCTTCATAGGGTTCATAACCCTCTTTCACCAGTCCGATTGTGATTGGTGTATTGGAAGGGAGACCGGTAAGCGTTTGAGGTGTAACGCCTCTTGGATTATTCCCAATGAGTACTTGTGCGCCAACAGGTTCGCTCGTTATTGTGATACTTGATTTGGGAATTTGACGTTCGGGTTTGGCTGTACCCACAAGTTTGTTAATTGCCTGCTTTAAACCTGTTTTTAATACATCATCAATTTTCCCTTCAATATCATGAGACGCTGTTTTAAATATTTTGCCGCTTTCAACATCGATTATCCGCATATCAATTGTATAAGTCGAACCAACCAGACCAATTGCACCAGCCAGCATATATTTCACACCTAACAGTTGCCCGACTTCAATAATGCATTCTTCAGATGTACATCCCGATTGTTGAAATCCCTGTTCGTTCAGAATTTCATCCATTCTACCCCGTTCGACAACCTGGTATTTACCGGTACGGACCAAAAGACTTCGGGACCTGTTTGTAAGGGATTGAGCTTCATATTCACTAATTCCGAAACTTTCGAAATCCAGAACGGCGATCGCCTCTTTTTCCTGGGCAAGAACGGTTGAGTAAGACGTGAGCAGAATTAAAGAAAAGGAGAGCAAGAACGTTAATTGAGTTTTTTTCATACACCTGCCATAAATTTATATTTTACAAGACATAAGGTTTTTTTTAATATGGAGAACATCAAATAGAGTACCTAAATAGAGATACTTTATGTGATATAATATTTAGATTTTTACTTTTCATTCGTAATTGTTTATATAATATGAATATTAATTCATTTTTTCAACTTTTTATTATCAATTGTTGAGATAAAATTTAATGCTTTAAATGGCTCACTCAGGGCATTTGCAGCCTCAACAAATAGTTATATTAAAATATCAATGCTATTGGCAAATATAGTACCAAATAGAAATTTTAAGGGCAGTTTCTCAAACATAGCCATTCGGATGTTTATACTCATATATTTTTTGACACCGGATCACAACGAATAATGCCTATTAAAACAATTAATAGACGAGAAAGTGAAGATATATTTTTAAATGTTCGATACTCTGCCAAATTCTCTCCTCCAATGCAGTAGCACCGTCAGTCCCATCCCGATTTCTCGGAATTTGACTGCGGTACTTTATTTTTACTCCACCCCGGTTTGTAGGATTACCGCTCGGAGTGATATTATTGATTTTATTTTAATAATACAACGGTTTTGCATACATTTTATTTACTGGTGTCAACGCTCCCGCGTTGATACCAGCATGAGGTTTTTCCTGTCTCTACGCCGGACAAGTGAATCGGGGCGCTAATCCTATGACATTAGGAGTAGCCCCATGCTTTAGCGTGGGGAATACGGTGTTACAATCACCACTCTACGAACCGATTTATCGGTTTGTCACGATTCGTTGTGGGTTTTCATTATTAAACCGTTAAAACGGTTATCCGGGTCGGGTATGGTGGTATCGTATTCCCACCAATAAATTGGTGGGTTATTCCTATCGGCGAAATGGCCCAAGATGGGAGAATAGAACTCAATCCCCGTCCCCTTCTCTTTCAAAGAGAAGGGGAGAGCGCCAAAATCAATTCTTTTTGAAAAGCCGGAATGAGGGGTTGAGTTATCGGGTTGGCTACAGGGCTCTGCTCTGTAGCCTGTATTCTAACTGACGGTACGGAGAGAAAACACGCTGAAAATTACTTCACGAGCGCCATCTTATGCAATCGGTGAAACTGTCCGGCGGTGATTGCATAAAAATAAACTCCTGAGGGAAGAATTTTGCTATCTTTGCCACGACCATCCCAGAATATTTCGTAAAATCCGGGGGGCTTGTTTTCATCCGTCAAAATACCGACTTTCCGCCCCAGTATATCAAATATTTCAATAGTCACATGTGTCTCAACCGGAATGTCAAATCGAATCACCGTAGAAGCATTAAACGGATTGGGATAATTCCGGTGCAATACAAAACTTCCGGGCAGAAGTCCGACACTTACATCGACATTATTGCCGAAATGATCCGCAGCGATGACTTTTTGAATCTTCCCATTAGATGATAGTGTCGCAATAATTCCCTCATCAGCCAATATATCATCTCCGTTGATGCTGTAAAGCAGCAATTTATTCTTTTCGGCTCGGGCTGTTATCATATTATTTTCGATGATGTGATTGGAAAAAACCGGGTAGCAGTCCGAATCAAATTGGATTTCCAGACCGGCGACCGGTTTGCTTGCTTTATACTGTATTTGACCATTTTGCTGAAAGATTTCAAGCTTGCCTTCCACAAAGTCTGTCGGTTTTGTAAATCCTTCCCGTCCCAGCAATTTATTAATCACCCAGACCAGGTCCAGCACGTTGATATCCTGGTCGCTATTTAAATCGGCTGCCCACTGTTCATATTCATCGGGCTGTTGATCGGGATAAAGGATAAAATTCACAATTTTGACCATATCCAGTATGTTAACGGAGCCGTCTTTATTGACATCGCCCTTTATTAGATCCGGTTCAGCCAGTAAAAACTCTATTGTATTTTCAAGCAGATTCTTCTGTACAATTTCATCGGCAAGTTTATCAAAAGCAAATGTGTAAAAGATTACTTTCGTACCGTGAATATTTTCAGGATCTTCATATAGGATAATTCCGCCATATAACGAGCTATTATTATTGAAATAGATTATCTGTGCATCTAATGTCGGCGTGCAGGCGTCTTCATCGCCAAAGCTGCTGTAATTGATCCCGATCTCATAGGGCAACGCATTTGGCTGAGTGACCAGATCATGATCCGTAACGAGACGATACAAGCTATTGGCTTTATCAGCGTTCCATTCATTTATATGCAACACCTTTTCTTTAAAGGAAGGATATACAGGGTCATATGCTGCATCGTAGCCAACTTCACCGCCTTCAATGAGTAGTTTTCCGCCATTTTCCACATATTGCTCAAGCATCAGGCGATAGGCATCCTCAACAACCGGACTCATATTTGAGCCGGAAGATGAAATTACCATATCATAGTCGCTCAATTCAGCAGACAATCCACTTGTGTACACTGTTTTAAAAACATAATACCCATCTGATTCCAGCACATTCTGAATCTCGACGGCGCTGCTGCCTTTTCCTTCACCGAGATCAATAGTGTAGGTATCGTTTTTATCAATTGACCGTTTCCCGCTATCGTCATCGACAAGCAAAATACCCGCTAAGGTTGTATCAAGGATAAAGTCAAGGTTCACCGGTTGCGCATCAATGAACACCAAAACATTGTCAGTAATATATCGAGGTGAAGACGCCCGGAATAAGTAGGAAGCCTGAGGTAATTCAACCTGGTATGTGCCTCCTTCCGACGCCAATGTCGTAACCGTTGTATGATAAATTGGAAGCTCGTTATCATCCATTCGATAGAGAACGATTTCTGCATCCAGAGGCTGTTCGGATGGATTCCCGGTGACTGATCCGGATACCATTGTCCGGGCTAATTCGTTCATCTCAATACCTATTGTATTTTCACCGGTTTGAATAATATGATCGAAAGTCTGTGAGAGATAACCAAACAGACTTGCCTTGATCCGGTATTCGCCAACTTCCACAGATAGCTGATAAGAATATTCACCGGCGTCATTTGTCACACAATTAAAAACCGCATCAATCGTATCCGGTAACAGAAATCCTGCGATTGATACACCGGCTAAAGCCTGGTGATTTGTATCATTCACCAATCCGCTTACTGTTCCATAAACCTTTTTTACGGCAAAGGATTCTTCAAATACATTGTAGCCCTGCATCAAAATACCGGCACGAATGACGCCGGTAAATTCCGGGACAACTTCGATGATTTTCCCACTGGCAACAGTATCGATTCCGCAACCGGACACAGCAATAGAACAATTCGATTCATCACAACTTGCCTGAATGATACCCACTTTACCCGGCAATAATGCATCGGTTACTCCATATGCCGGAACTCCGGCGCTTATCTCCGCATTTTGAAAAGACACTCCTCCGCTGACTTGCAAAGGTTCGGAAAATAAGAAGTTTTCATCCTCCGGGTTTTTCCCTTTTATTGCGAGAGTTTCACCATATTTGGGTAAAATTTGAAAATTCAATACCCCATCCGAATCCGTAACGCCCAACAGACTATCCGCCGAAACTGTCCACCCTGCTATGTAAATTTCAAGACTGTCGTATGGATTAGCGTCGGAATCGTGGACAGTTATTTCCTTCTGGGTTGTTTCACCCACCGGAATCGCCGACGTGTCCAGCGTTACAGTCAACGGATGAATGACATTGACGGTATCAATGTAAGGGATGTACTGATTCCCTGTAACTGTCAACAGCATCTGACCCGTTTGAAGCATCGTTGAATCGAGTATTATCGATACCCGACCATCAAAATCTGTGATCCCATACCCAATAATATTCCAATCCCGAGTAAGTGTGACTTTCGCATTCTCAACATTAACGCCTTCATTTTGAACAACTACATCAAACAGATCTGAATCGGTAGAATGAATTGGGTTGTAGTTTACGGACAGACTTTTTGGAATCCCGATCCACGGAACAATTGTCGGATCACCCAGGATATTATATATATCGTAATAGTATTTTCCCATTGACGTGTTTTGCTGGAAGTTCTCAAACAATCCCCGCTGAACCATCGCGCTAATGGAATATTTTTCTTCCTGAAAATAACCGTCATACATTCGGCGTTCCATCCAATCATCAGGATCCCAATAAGAACTGTTTGATGCTCCGACAAACGCAAATGCGCCCCGGTTTTCTGCCCTGATCCAGCTTTCGCCAAAACATTCCGCCATCAAATAACTGCCGGTTTCACAGGCATTGCTTATGACAAAAAAGGAGACCGACGACGAATCCAGTGTTGCGATATCGGTCATGGTAAATTCCGGTCCCTGCCATTCATATTCCAGTCCGTGACCGGAGTAGTGGCAGATAGTTCTTCCATCATTTAACGCCCGATGAATATCCGCAGTATTTCCGCCGGAATGCCCTTTGATATGGTCGCTTTGAATTCCTCTTGGATTCAAATGATTGTTGATCACATAATTGTGAGAACCTTCGGCAATCCACCAGCTTTCATCATCGTCGGTTGAAATAAATGTTATCTTGTTCAACGCCTCTATATCTTCATATCGACATTGTTCATAGTTCATTGACTTATGAATAACGGCGGAAAGCTCTTCATTGCTGCTAACGGAAAACCGTCCGATCATGAGGTCGGGAATATAATCTCCGACCGATATCTGCGTATAGGGAACATCTGTCTCGGTTTCACTTTCGCTTCCGTTCCACGCCGGTACATCCTCGACGTCACCGATCAATAAGATATATGCGGGAGGGGTATCCCCATTATATTCAGCGCTGATAGAATCCTTGATTGACTCAGGCGTGTTTCCAAGCTCAGATACAGATTTCAGGATAACATAAAACCCGCTCTGGCTCTTCCACTTCAGATATTCCTGCAAATCAGGATGATCGACAAACCGGTCTCCGGCTATTACCAGAAGATTAAGTGGCTGCGGCGTTATTTCAGTTTTTGGTTCATCAAAATTGATAAACATCTCCCGTGCTATTTTGGATAATTCGGGATGAGGCACTTTGGGTTTATCAAAAAATTCTGAGTCCATCCTATCTTTGATAAATCGTATTTGAATAGTTACTTCTGAATGAATTTTAAGAGAATTTTGAACCGGATTATAATCCACAGGGTAAAATTCAAACATCGCTCCTCGAAAACCTCCCATCTGAAATATGCTTCCGATCCGAATCGTGCCGGGCTGATAAAAATGGTCGCTTTCATAAAGTTCTTTATCAATACTAAAAGTTTGTTGTTTGGGATCTGATTTTCGCTGAAAGGGTTGTACCGGCAATATCGGTTCGTGATAATTATTTTTCCGTAATGATAAGACCTCTTCCTTATCAATTGTAATGTCCCATTCAACTTTGCAGCCCTCTGGAATTTCAATCATTTTTCGAATCACCGGAAGCCGGGGCTTGCCAACCACATACTGAAATCCTTCTCCGGGAATGTCGATCCGGGTAAATGGTTTGCCATTCTCTGTAACTGTACTGATTTTAAGATATTCCAGTGTAATCTTCAGACTGAGTTCAGATGACGTTGCAAATTGTGTAATTGTATATGAAGATTGATCAAGATTCGTGTCGTTCAGCCTGACCGACCCAAAGATTATGGACTGAAGGAGAATCATTGCGGTGATATAATACAAAAGTTTATTCATAGACAGTTACATTATTCTCTGCACAATATACTGATTTTTTATCCAAGAATCTGTGATATAGTACTGTTCTAAGAATTTATTTTTTCTTCTGAAAAACGGAAGTGCTTAAAGACACCTGCAGGGATAATCCTACAAGGCGGGAATGTTCAGAGGGTAAACCAAAATCAGTTATAGCCGGATACCGCGGGTCATTTTCAGGTTTCATGGAAAAAATCTTTTCGATGGGCTGTCCTTTATCCAGGTCATGAAAATAACCCAGCTCAACGCCAACCTTATTATTTATCCGAAGTCCCACCAGAGCGCCAACCCGCATACTCTCTTTACCATTAATTCCGTTTGGAATATACATAGCGCGAAAACCGGTATAAAACGCGTTTCCCGGTTTCTTGGGAAAAGTGCGGACACTGTAATAGGTCATGTCAATGTTGGAATTCGGAGTCAGCGAAAATCCGAAATTGATAATGTCATAAAATTCACCGCGCTGAAAAACTGTTCTCGAATAATCGATACCGGTACCATAAATGGGCAGTCCAATCCTGAATCCGATGTCGCTGACGTCGCTTAATCCCTTACGATAGACAAATACAGGTAAAATGTTCTCGACGGAAAAAGTGACGGCGGAATAGGCCTCGCCCTCTTTTAGAGGTATCGGACTGATCGTCGGATGGGAAGCGCAGCCCCACAGTAGCAATAAAACAACAAGGATTAGTATTAATTTTTGCATTGTTCTATTAGTTATCAGAGATTGTTTTATTTGAACTTTTCATAATTACCTTCCAGTATAATCTTTCTGCTTCCTTGAATATCCAACAAGGATTAACGAATAGCGATTTCTGATTTATTTTATGATTTTGCCATAGGCATGCCTTCGGCAAAGATTTCACTTCTCCATATTCTTTTGTGCTGTTTCAACGCTCTTTACGAATATTGATATTAATTCGTCACTTTCATTCAGGGCTGTTTTAATTTTTCCCTCAGATTTATACAATTTTGTTCTGAATATGATTTTCAAACAGATGAAAGTTTCTCTTAACTCTTTCAGCACAATTTTTATTTTATGAATGAAGTTTTTTCGGGACTCTCCACTTTGAGCCTCTCCATAATTTAAAGAAACAGATGTCCCTGATCGAATTAATTGCCCTGATAAATGACTTCCTGCTTTTGTATTTGGCATTTCACTCGCTATTTCAATAATCAATACTGAAAAATCTATTAATCGTTCTTCAAGGTCAAATTTATTCATCTGTCTTTAACTTCTCAAATCAAAAATCGTTAATCCTTGTTCTTAAATCAATTAATAATTTTCTTTTTTTATCATAGACTTGCATACACCTACTTAGATTAACGAATACCATTGAAATTGTAAAGCAATAATTTTACGGACTTTGATTTAAAATATATTGAGTGATCCCGATAATATCCGCTATATTTAACTCATTATCACTGTTCCAATCCGATCGATTGAATTCCTCATTACTCGGCGTCAATCTACCTGTGATAAAATTTACAACCCGCATAATATCCGTGATATTGACAAAACCGTCGTTATTAATATCACCCAAAGAACCTGATTGGATAAAAACAT
The DNA here is from genome assembly GCA_023133185.1 of Fidelibacterota bacterium. GTDB lineage: Bacteria > Fidelibacterota > UBA2242 > UBA2242 > UBA2242 > UBA9312. The sequence continues at coordinate 5,790 of JAGLWX010000067.1, read as the reverse complement.
TTTCCATTGTTGCATTTCCGGGTTCGACAGAAATTTGGCGTATGACTTTTGTAAAAAGATCATTGCTGAATTCCAGATCATACACTCCCGGCAAACACAAACGATAATAATCACCCAAAACTGAATCGGAAAACACCCAGGAATTATCTTTTTCATGATCTATAATCCTGACCTGAACATTAAGCGGATCACTTCCGTATTTGACTTCTCCCCGAATACCGGTCAATGCCGCCGCCATATAATTCAGCAGAGCCGCCCGGTTATACTCCCAGTGAGCCGGCAGCAAGGATGCCGGAAGTAATTTTGTATCTGAAATTTCAATAGTAGTTTCACGGCAATGCTGAAAATAGGTCATGTAATCCTGCCGACCTCCATAAATCGGATACCAGTCATAACCGTTAATTATACCATTATTAAAATATTCATCATTTAAGTGATCCATATAACCTGACGGGCTGTAAGCGTGAACGGTATCGGCATATTGACGGCAAAGCCAGATAAGCCACTCGTCATCGGCGTGGCGCCGTTCCCAACAATCCCAGGGATAGTTGACGACTTCGGCGCCGCCATGAAAATTTGCGGATAACACAAAATGATGCTGATCGGCGAAATCCATCATCGCAACTGTTTCCGGCTGCCACTGATTACCATCCGGATGGTCTCCATATTTAGGATCGGGGAAATTCCGGTTCAGGTCAACGCTATTGGCATTATATCGTATGGCTCCATAAACAGAATCATTACCGCAAAAATAAGATCCATCAGGATTTGCATTCGGATTTATCCAGATTTCAAGATTATCGACGAGGTAAGTCACTTTTTCATTCACACCATAATTCCGTAATAAATAGTCGATTAATCTCAGCATCAGGACAAAACCGGTTGTTTCATCGCCATGCATTGTGGATGTATATAGAAATTCCGGTTCGGCTTCGTCGGAATTGACATTATCCGAAATTTTCGTAAACAGAATCGCCCGTCCGTTGACGGATGCGCCGATACTGTCGATCCGGCATATTTCGGGATAGTCCTCCGCAAATTGGTACATCATCGAAACATAGGCGTCATAAGTAGGATAGGAATCCCATTCGGTGGCTTTTTTTACCGATTGGCTCATTTCCGGTTTGAACATTAATGACGGCGCTGGTAATATTTCTATCTTTTTATTTAATTTCTGAAATTTCTCAAACTCTTTTCGATTCGCATAGGCATAAACAGTATCTCCAATAACATTATCGATGGAGATGATCCGAGTTATTTCTATCAATTCATCTTTCGATTCGATTTGAAACCGAAAATAAATTTCAGGACGCGAAAACCGATCCTTCGATACTTCCGCAAAAGAAACGGACAATATCCAAAGGGTCAATATTGCGATAATTATACAGGTGTTTTTCATATTAATAAATTCGTTCTAATTCCTCTGATAAAGATAGAAATACCATAGCTATATTTCAATATGAATATTTCACTGAAGTTAACCCGAAATTGGAAATTCCTTATAGCGCAATATTTTGTATTTTAAGACGATAAACCACATTGACAAGTGGAATAGTAATTTAGGAAAGTTGAGCTGGAAAAAGCCTTATTTCATAAAGATTCCAATCAACCTCCCCTTTTTCCCCTCCTTAGCAAGGAGGGGATTATGGGGTGGTTAATATGTTTGCATAATCAAACAACATTGTTTCATAGGACAAAACTTTTACCTCGAGGAGGTCTCATTGAGGAAAATCACTATAAAATAGAGATACCCGGCTCCAGTTTCAATATGAAAAAGGGGCGGGATATCCCGCCCCTTTTATAGCGATTTCCATTACTTTATCGCATCAGAATCATCTTTCTGGTCTGTGAGAAGTTATCCGCTTTTAGGGCGTAGATATAGACACCGCTTCCAACAGAATTACCGTTAAAATCACGACCATTCCAGATCACTCTCTGGTAACCGGCGGAATATTCCGAATTGACCAATTCCTGAATCATCTGACCCATCAGGTTATAGATCGTCAGGGTTACCTTGCTGGTTTTCGGAAGAGCGAATTCAATCGTGGTTTCCGGGTTGAACGGATTCGGATAGTTCGGTTTCAGTGCGAATTCAGTTGGAAGTTCAACAACTTCTTCGATTGCTATCGCCAACAATGAGAATGGCATAGCTCTGTCAGATTCATTCAAACCGAAATCGGTAGCCGTAACCGTGTAGGTATAAACTTCCGTCTGGGAAACAGTGACGTCAGTAAATTCAGGCATTGTGGAATATCCGACTATACTGAATTCACTTGTAGCCGTTTTCCGATAGATCGAATAGTATTTGATCTTCTCGCTCGTTACCGGTTCCCACTGCAATGCAATACTGTTTCCACCACCGACAGCCGTTAATCCAAGCGGGATTTCCGGCGGCAGGTTATCTATCGACTGACCAGCCATTATATTCGAATTCCAAAAAGACCAGCCGTCATAACCAATAGCTGTCACCGTAAAACCGGACCAGTAAGGATTATCACCCACTTTATCATACAGAGTCGGAACAACAACATTAAAAATATCCAATTCAGGATGTACCGGAACAGTAGTTATATAATCCCATCCTGTTTGAAATTCCTGGTATGGCTCCGGACCGCCCATTGGTTCAATTGCCCGCCATATCTGATACTCTTTAACTGCGCCCTCTAATCCTTCCGCTCTCTTCCAGGTCAAACGCACTTTCTTACCATGATCCATTGGAACATCCGTTACATCAAGAATTTGAGGTCCGAATACATGGACTTCCGGGTAGAGCATAATAGTCTCTTCCGGTCTTTCCGCTGGAAAGTTAAAACTACGCCATTCAGGATTAAATCCATTCTTTAAATACATGGCATCGTAATATCCGGCAGGCAAACCAATCACGTAGTGTCCCATAAAATCGGTATGTGTATAACCGATGTAATTATCAGATTCAAGGTAAATGAACACTTTCCGTAATGGATTATTCATATCATCGACAACATTTCCACTCAATGTATCGGAAATCGCCGCCAAATTAAGTAAGAAATTGATCAATGTATCATTAACTACATCAACACTATCTAAGTACTGTACCGAGTATCCATTGGCTCCAACCTGAAAATCATATAATCCGGGTCTCACTTTTAATTCGTAATGACCGGTAGAGTCAGTGAAGAGTGTAAATGGTTCATAAAAATCCCAGTTAAATGCCATCAAAATAGCGCCTCGGATCGGCTCGGAAGTTGTTGCGTCGGTGACAACACCTTCAATCATTATATCACCGACAATACTTCCCATCCAGAATTCCAGATAGACCGGCTGCTGCCCGACCCATATATCCCAGATATCATAAGGTTCATAGCCCTCGGCATACGCGGTTGCGGAATACCAACCAAAAGGTATCTGATCAATATAAAATTTTCCGCCGCCATCGGTATATAACTCATAATATTCAGGACCGTATATTTCAACCCTGGCATTGGAGATACCATAACCGTTCTCATCAAAAACATATCCTTCAATTATACCATTAGTAACAGGTGGATCAATGTAATAATCACGTGTATAATTATTCCCGGATACAACGTTTAGGGAATCAAATACGGAAGGCATCCATTCCCATGGCCAGTACACATCGATAATCCATGTATTCCCATCCGGCGGAGGACCACCGATCAAGGGCAATTCATAATAACCGTTTTCATCGGTATATGCCCAACATTCAAACATTGGCATATATCCATTGGGCCCTTTACCGCTATCAGGCATAGGCATCCACGCATGAACACCGGCATCATAAAGTGGATTTTGACTTACAGCATCATATACAATACCACTCAACATCGCATCGGAAATTAATACGGTAAAATCAATATCTGCAGCCGGAGCGTACATATCATGATAACCATCGGGCGTTATTATGGCGCCATCCATCCAGGCACCAACCCAATAAGAGGTGATCATTGTATCACCCCAATCGGTATAAACCAGCTGTCCTTGAAGCGATGTGGAAACAAACAGTTCATAATTTCCAGATTCGTCGGTATGGGTGTAGTTCCAATAGAAACCGCCTTTTTCACCCATCCAGATATCGGCATATACTTCCATATCAGGAACAGGCATTCCGTCGGGTGTTCCGACAAAACCGGTAAAGGACTCATTTAGACTGTACAGCACAAAGTCTGCAGGATGATCACCGTCTGTAAAGACTTCCAGGTATTGTTCGCCAATCATCATATAAATGCCATAAATATCATATTCCTCTATTCCGACTTCCCACCAGCCCGGCACAACAGGCAGTTCATAATATCCGGTCCCATCGGTTACAGCCTCGATCCCGCTAGGTCCTTCCGCCCAGACATGGATACCGGGAACAGGATTTCCCAGCTCATCAAGAACATAACCATAGATTTTTTCAGTTGCCTCTCTCAATACAAAATCGAAGCCGGGAATATCGCCCATAATCGACATTTCATAGTATTCCGGATCAGGAAAATATCCGGGATACTGCTGCCATATATCTACTACGCCAATTATATATTGACCTCGAAACATATCAGGAATTTCAATCTTGTAATATCCCGTGTCATTGGTCATGGTAAGAAATCCGATCAACGGTTCCCAGTCATCTCCACCTTCACCTTTTGGAGGCGTAGGTCCAAAATCGGGAAACTGTATGGCAAATACAAGAAGATTCGTGCCCGGCCATAATTCCCCTTTGTTTGTGCTTACCATAACCGTACCTTCAATACTGGTATTTTCATCCGGCGCTCCAACATAAGCGGTGCCTATCGAACTCAGTTCACTCGTCACCTCTTCTGCATAAATAAAAATTACAGCATTTTGCAACCCTAATAATGGATTTGGACCTTCATCTACGCTTGAAGTGTTAATTGTTACCTGGAAGATTCCATCACCAGGGGGCGATTCATCAAACTCAATACCATCCCATACTTTAATATCTTCCATGTCTTCTTCATCAAAATCTACATAAAAATCCGAATCCGGATCAAAAATGCTGTCACCATCATCGACATAGAATTCTATCAGGACAGTATCATAGGAAAAAATCTGAAACACGAATGTGTCTCCACCAATATACCAGATTGTATCAGGTTCAATAAAATTGATGACTGCTGTATCCATCATCATCGTATCAAATTCTGCTTTAACCGGCACAAACCCTTTGGTAGTCCGGAATATCTGCGTACTTATGGATTTTTCCGGTACGGACTGAGTTCGATGAGTCTTGCTCATTTGAATCTGCTTAATCTCGTTCCGATCGATTTTCAACTGCATGACCTTTTGAATATCCGCTTTTACATCAGCCTGATCAGACTGAGTAAATTCAGACGTCATCATACGACTCCACTGCACTCGCTTGACAGCTTTATCGGTGTTGGCACCGATAACAAACGAGAAAAGCAATGTAATCGTCAATAGAATTGTTGCTACTTTCTTCATAAAAACCTCCTGCTTTGTTTTTGTTTGTTAATACACTTCAATATACTGTTACCATCGTAAAAATGCAATAAATTGGCTAAAATAACTCAACCTGTTATTCATTCGTTTACTGACTTCGCTGTAATATCTCCACTTCATGTTCAGGTAAAAACTATTTATTAAAGCCATAAATGGCTGTGATTTTACGCACAGGAGAAAGTTTCTGAACTTGTTAGTGTGATAGAGATTACATAAGATTGGTTGAAATCAATGATTAAAACAACTGAAGTTGCCCCGAAATTTAAGTGCTGTACCTAATATTATGTCGAGATGATATAATTTCCCCTCTTTCCCCTCCTTGGCACG
>JAGLWX010000066.1 GCA_023133185.1 Fidelibacterota bacterium | reverse complement strand
CGGGAGAGAAATAAGGAAATAAGGGGGAATAAGGGAAATAAGGGAAAAAGGGAAATATTGATGAGATTTCTAATATATCAGAAACCAGATAAAATCTACCAAATGAAATCTTATACTCCTTATATCCTATCCCTATACCCCCTCCCCCTATATCCAGAAACACGGGGCGAGAGAAATAAGGGAATAAGGGAAATAGTGGCAATAAGGAAATACGGGTCTAACAAAATCTTATACCCCTTATATCCCTATACCCCCTATCTCCCTATATCCAGAAACACGATGCGAGGGAAATAAGGGAAGGAAATAAGGGTAATATGGGTAATAGGGGAAATAAGGGAAATATTGATAAGATTTCTAATATATCAGAAACCAGATAAAATCTACCAAATGAAATCTTATACTCCTTATATCCTATCCCTATACCCCCTATCCCCCTATATCCAGAAAGGAGGGGAACCGCATCCAAACACGAGCAAGCTGATACAAGAACAAATGATTATACATTAGACTTTCTTAACGCTTTATACATATTGATCAATCCATTCGTCGAAGAATCGTGAGTTGAGACGGCTTTATCATTTTCCAATTCCGGTAATATTTTCTCTGCCAGCTGTTTCCCCAATTCCACTCCCCATTGATCAAAACTGAAAATATTCCAAATCACACCCTGGACAAATATTTTATTTTCATACATGGCAATCAGGCTGCCAAGAGTTCGAGGAGTCAATTTTTTGTAGATTATTGAATTGGTCGGTTTGTTACCGGGAAATACCTTAAACGGTAATAATTTTTTTATCTCATCTTCAGATACACCATTTTTCATTAATTCGGCTTGTACATCAACTTCGGATTTTCCGTTCATTAATGCTTCCGTCTGGGCGAAGAAATTCGCAAGCAATTTCCAGTGATGATCGCCAATATCGTTATGTGATTCAGCAGCTGCCAGGAAATCACAGGGAATCATTTGCGTTCCTTGGTGAATTAATTGATAAAACGCATGTTGACCGTTCGTGCCCGGCGTACCCCAGATGATCGGTCCCGTTTGATAAGTGATCATTTGACCGTGTCGGTCAACCGATTTACCATTGCTCTCCATATCTAACTGCTGTAAATATGCCGGAAATCGGTGCAAATATTGATCGTATGGTAAAATCGCTTGGGATTGCGCACCGTAAAAATTCCCGTACCAGACGCCCAATGAAGCGAGAATTACCGGAATATTTTTCTCGAAAGGCTCTTTTGTAAAATGACGATCCATTGCATGAGCGCCTTCGAGCAATTCCACAAAACGATTAAATCCAATCGAGCAGGCTATCGACAATCCCGCCGATGACCAAAGTGAGTAGCGACCGCCGACCCAGTCCCAGAACCTGAAAATATTCTCAGAAGCGATCCCAAAATCCTTAGCAGCATCAGCATTCGTAGAAACCGCCACAAAATGCTGCTTTATTGCATTTTCATCCTTTGCATTATTCAGCAACCATTCACGCGCCGTAGCCGCATTTGTCATGGTTTCCTGGGTGGTAAAGGTCTTGGAGACAATAATAAACAGTGTAGTTTTAGGGTTTAAATCCTTCAACGTTTCAGAAATATGCGTACCGTCCACGTTAGATACAAAATGAGGCGTAATATTCGGGTGGACATATGGTTTCAGGGCTTCCGTCACCATCGCCGGTCCGAGATCAGACCCGCCGATACCGATATTTACTAGATCCGTCAACGGTTTACCGGTCCATCCTTTCCAATCACCGGAAAGGATTTTTCCCGAAATCTCCTCCATTTGATTCAGCACGATATTAACATCGCTCATAACATTTTTATTGTCAACGTAAACCGGGTAATTGGATCTGTTTCGTAATGCCGTATGCAGCGCCGCCCGGTTCTCGGTTTCATTGATCACGTCACCGGAGAACATCTTTTCAATCGCATTTTCCAGACGAACTTCCCTTGCCAATTGCAAAAGCAGATTCATCGTCTCTTCGTTAATGATATTCTTAGAATAGTCGATTAGTATGTCTTCAAAACGAACTGAATATTTCGAAAAACGGTTGATATCCTCGGTAAAAAAATCTTTCATATGCCGGTGTTTCAGGGCTTTGTAATGCTTTTCCAGCTTTTTCCAGGCTTTGGTCTTTGTTGGATTAATTTTATCTAACATTTTCTCCTCCCGGATTCGATCCGTCCTCTAATACCGTCACCTTGACTGATTTCAAATCATTAGAATCTTTGGTAAAGGAACATGGATACACATAATTGACGGCTAAATTTACAATTCTTTGGGATAAACTGTTAATGAAACCATCACAATATTTTAATCAACGAGAAAAATATGTATATTTCACAGCATACAATAACAATGGAGATAAAAAATGAAATCCCATAAAGTAATTGTCGCTTCCTGTCCCGAGTATAATCCCGAAACAATCACCTCGATTCTCAGCGACGCTCTTGAAACGCTGTCATTGCAGAAGCCGCTCTCGGGAAACATCGTCATAAAACCCAACCTGGTGATGGCTCATCCGAAAGTTGCTACGGAATCTTATACCCACAGTGAAGTTGTTGAAGGGATCATTCGCACTATCCTTAAACAAGGTAATGATATCAATAAAATTGATATTGTCGAAAAATCCGGGCTGGGAATCACAACCGCGACGGCTTTCCGTCACGCGGGCTACCGGAAACTCAAAAAAAAATACAAGGTCAAACTCCGTGCGATGGAAGAACGTCCTCTTGTACGCGTCGTTCTGAATAGTGGTCAGATACATAAAAGTATCCGGGTCGCCCGTGAATTGGCAGAGCGGGATTTTCTCATTTTTGCGCCAAAACTTAAAACCAATGTGCTCTCCCATGCCTACTCCGGCGCCTTAAAATTGAATATCGGCAGTATTGACAGCAGGGAACGGATGTTCCATCATAATTGCGATCTGCATAAAAAAATGATCGACGTACTGGAGATTGCCAATCCCGATTTGATCGTCACTGACGGAATCCGATTCGCCTTTGGCGGGAATCAGATGACCCAGCCCGGCATGGATCTCGGCGTATTAATAATCTCCACGAATGCCGTTGCTCACGATATGGTCTGTGCTAAAATGCTAAATCTCGATCCCTTTAAGATTGAACATATCCGGGAAGCAATAGATCGCGGCTATGGTCCCTCCTCTTTTGATGAGATTGAGATCGCAGGTGATCTTCCCGTCGAAACCGTACAGGAAAAAACCAAACATCTTGACTATGGTTTTTATCCCGTAAACGAATTCAAATGCAATTTCAAGATCATCTCCGGAACACCTTACTGCACCGGCGGTTGCCAGGGAATTTTCCTCGACTGGCTGCATATGATCAAGGATCGCAAACCTAAATCTCTGGCTCGTTTTCCAAAGCTGACTGCAATTGTCGGAAAAGTTGAAGATCGCATCGAGGATAAAAAGGTCCTGCTCGTCGGCGATTGTGCCCAGGCGTCACCCGATATTCACGCTAAACGCATCATTCGGATAAAAGGTTGTCCTCCGACCCATAAACGGATTGTCTGGGACATGATGGTTAACCTGTTTCTGCTGGCGCCGCTGGTGCGACCATCTCTGATCTGGGATGGTTTTGGGCTTTATCCTTTGAAAAAAGTCAAAGGCTGGCTGATGAACCTGAAATTTAAACCGCTCAAGAAAAAAATATAGCGTATGCCCGAATTACCGGAAGTTCAAATTATTGTCAATGATCTGATAGACGCCGGACTGATTGGGAAAACGATCACCGGTGCGAAGGTTTTCTGGAAAAAGACCATTGCCCAGCCATTCGCAGAAGAATTCATTCAAACTATTTCCGGGCAAACGATTTCCAACATCCGGCGGCGGGCGAAATACATTATCTTCGATTTTCAAAGCGGTCTGCATCTGCTTGTTCACCTGCGAATGAGCGGTAAATTACAGTTAATCTCACCAAATATCGAACCCGGTAAGCACGAACATGTAATTCTGCATTTTTCCGATAAATTTGATCTGCGTTTTCATGATACGCGGAAATTTGGACGGATGACTCTGGTAGATGATCCCGAATCAATCTTTGGCTCGCTCGGACCGGAACCGCTGGACAGCGCTTTCACTGTTGATATTTTTAAAAAACTAATTCAATCGAAAAACCGGCAATTAAAACCGCTTCTACTGGATCAGACATTCATCGCCGGGCTGGGCAATATTTATGTTGACGAAGCGCTCTGGGAAGCTAAACTACACCCTCGGCAGATTGCTTCAAAATTGTCCGGCAAGAAACTCGAAACCCTTTACCATGCTATCAGATTTGTATTACAGAAAGGCATCGATAACCTCGGCACAACTCTTGGTAAAGGGAAATCCAATTTTTATTCAGCTGGTCAGCGCCGCGGACGCAACGCCGAACAATTAAACGTCTTCCACCGCACTGGTCAACCCTGTCCGCGATGTAATACAACAATAAAGAAAATCATCGTCGG
>JAGLWX010000065.1 GCA_023133185.1 Fidelibacterota bacterium | reverse complement strand
TTTAGGCGCTCTCTGTTCTCGTTCTCTTTATCGCCCTTGTAGTAAATCTCGATCAGTTCAATCCGGTCTTTTTCCGCAAAGTAAGCATATATCAGTCGTATTCCTGATTTCGCTCCGGTTCCTTTCAGAGACTTACAAGCAAATTTTTTCACTTTATAAAATGTGATCTCCTCAAATCCCAGATCTGAAATAGGGAAAATACTGCGATTGTCGAGATTGAGTTTATGATAAAGATATAAGTTCAAATCAATACAGTTTCTCAGGTCATCTTCGAGTGTTTTATAGCGCTTTAACAGTCGTTTAAAGTCTCTTTTAAATTCCGCAGTCCGGGATATTTCTTTAAACTTCATCCGGATATTCCCTGACAGAGTAAGGACTTGTGCGGTAAAAGACGGCTTCGTATTCAATCGGTTTATTTTCTTCCGTCGTCAACCAGGGAACATCGCCGTGAGAATATTCACTAATTTGAGCAGCGTTCATATCTGCTAATTTACAAAGTACATCATTTATTATTTCCAATTCATTGGCTGAAAACTTTAATAAATTCGGTATTCTTAACGGCAGGTATTTGGTTTGCGGATAACTGAAATACCGACTATTAACTTTTTCAATATCCTGATCTTCAATCATTTTATCCACTATTTTCCGAAATTCGACAGGCGTCGGACCATAATGATTCTTGATATAGTTAGCGCCGATTAGCTGTTCTTCATACTTTTCATAATAATTAAAGTCAATGAAATAGAGCAGTTTATAAATGACCGTCTCGCCGATATGCGGCTTGGAACCGACCTCGTTTAAGATATAAAGAAGAACTTCCCGGAACTTTTGGAGGTTCTTTTGCGGAACATTAATCCGTATTAAAGGTTCTGAAATTTTTTGCTTTTCCTCTTGAGAAATCTCGATTTCCGGCATCGGAATTTTTCCCAGCAATACATCCGTTGACAGATTAAAAATCCCCGCAATCTTGTCTAATTCCTGCGCAGTGAGTTTACGTTTCCCTTGTTCAATTTGTGAAATCACTGGTCTGGTTATACCAAGTTTTTCTGCAAACACTTCCTGACGCAAGCCAACTTTCTCTCGAAGGCTTTTTACTCGATTACCTACCCTAACGTTAAATGTATCCATTTTTTCCTCCAGGTTTGGTATATTTTAACAAATGTTAGATAATAAAACAATGTTTTGTTTTATATTAAAACATTTATTAGACACTTCATTATAAAAAATGTTTCATTTCCGATGATAGACTTACAGCCTGACGGTTTTCTCTCAAGCTTCAGAAAAATAATCCTGTGGATACCAACCATAAACTCCTTATATTCTGTCAATTGTAGATAAACCAAACTGCTGTATGACCCCTGAAAAAGATATACAAACCATATTAAACGAAGCGCTTGGATTAACCGGAGTCATACACGAACAGCGCAAAACAAGCCAGGTCAGAGTACCATACGCGGAAAAGGACGGGAAACTGGTGCATGTCTCATCAGTCGAACGGGGATTAAAGTGCGATGCTGTCTGCCCGGTTTGCAAGACTATGGTCGTTGCCCGGAAAGGCGCCAAAATACGCCACCATTTTGCCCATTACCCGGGAACGAATTGCAGTGCCGAAACCGTACTGCATTTTATTGCCAAACAGCTGATTTACAAAAAATTAATCTCAGCTTTGTTTCTCAAACAGATTCTCCGGGTTCACTGGAAATGCATAGCCTGCTCAAACCGGCATAGCTTCAGCCTGCTTGATGGGGTTAAAACAGTGACAATGGAAAAAAATCTGGATGAATGCCGCCCCGATATCGCACTTTTGGACAGTGATCAAAAGCCATTAGCGTTAATCGAAATTGTAGTTACTCACCGACCGGACTCACGGGTTTTGGATTACTGTAATCAGCGGCAGATTCCATTACTGATCTTCCGCATTGATAATGCCGAAGCCCTTGAAGCGCTGGGATTGTATCAAAACCTCGAACCGACGGTTGTTCTGTATTGTCCACTTAACCGCTGTGAAAAATGCGGGGCGCCGGTTTTTCGGAAACGCATGTATTTGTTAAACAGTAATTGCTGGCGCTGTGGCGGACCAATGAAGATTGCCCTCATGGATATCAACAGCAAAATCTACGGACCAAATTATTTCTCCGATAACGACCGGGCATACGCCCGGGAACGCGGCGTCGTTTTCAGGCAGCATTTTAATAAAAAACGTCGTTTGACCGAAGCTGCTCTCGGCTGTCCGAATTGCGGTGTAGTAACAAGCAACCGCTATTTGGGATTTCTTAAGAAACAGACTTGGAAAATTCCCGGCAACTATCGGGGATTCGTATGTCTGAAATGCCGTCATCATGTGGATGAAGAGTAAAGTACAACTCATAACAAGGGCTATACCCAATGCGGATTTTAAAGTAATTATGGAGAATGAAAGATGAGTTTTACCGATATAGCATATTGTGGATTATATTGTGAGGAATGTCCGAATCACAAAGGAATAATTGCTGATTATGCAAGAGATTTAAGAAAAGAATTAAGAACTTATCGTTTTGATAAAACGGTTGAGTTATTATCCACTATCTCATTTTTTAAAATATTTGAAAAATATCCCGATTGCTATGAAGTGCTGGGAGCGATGGTAAAACTGAGATGTAACCGGAGTTGCAAAAATGGCGGTGGAAATCCCATCTGTAAAATCAAGAAATGTTGTCAGAAAAAGCAATTAGACGGCTGTTGGGACTGTGATGATTTTGAACAATGTAGTAAACTCGAATTTCTTGAAGTCAATCACGGCAAAGCACATATCAAAAATTTAAAGATCATTAAAAAGAAAGGTATCGAGGAGTTTATTAACGGTCAAAAACACTGGTATATTAAAAAATAAATTAGTAAAGTTTTAAAGACGTTAATAGGCTTGTTATTTAAATGGTAGTCAATAGAAAATTAGACAAACACAAAGAAATTATCGATGAAAGGAGATCTGTTTAGATTATGAAAAAAGTATTAGTAATTATTATTTTTCAATTTCTTTTCACAGCAGCTTTTAGCCAGGACAAACCGGCTTATGTATTGTATAATGCAAAAGGGGCAAAGGTTTCTTATAAGCAAATGATAGAGACTTTAAACAAAACGGATATTACACTTTTCGGCGAATTTCATAATAATCCCATCTCCCACTGGCTGCAACTTGAGACAACCGAGGATCTGCAAGAATCAAATGAATTAATCCTCGGCGCAGAGATGTTTGAAGCCGATAACCAACATGAATTAGATTTATTTTTAGCCGGGAAAATTGATGATAAAGCTCTGGACACATTAGCGCGTCTCTGGGCTAATTATAAAACCGATTATGCGCCGCTTGTAGATTTTGCCAGGGATAACCATATAAAATTTGTCGCAACAAATATTCCCCGAAGATATGCTCGTTTGGTGCATAAAGGCGGTTTTGAGTCCCTGGATAATCTTGCCCAGGAGGAAAAAATGTGGATTGCGCCTCTTCCGATTGAGTATGATCCCGAACTGCCCGGATACAAAAAGATGCTGGGAATGATGCATGGACGCATGGGCAATAATTTACCCAAAGCTCAGGCAATTAAAGATGCCACAATGGCTTATTTCATTTTAAAAAATTATAAGAAGGGGTCTTTATTCATTCATTATAACGGGGCTTATCATTCGGATAATTATGAAGGAATTCTTCATTACCTGAAAAAGAAAGCGCCTGACCTCAAATATGCTACCATCACTACCGTTTCTCAAAAGGACGTAAGCGAATTATCGGAAGAGAATAGAAACAGGGCTGACTTTATTATTTGTGTGGTTGCAAATATGACCACAACTTATTAATACAATTTCCCTTATAAATTTCCAAAGAGGCGGTCCAAACTTTAAATAGATAGGAATTGATGGCACTGATTAAGTTAAATACACCCGTATCAACAAAGAATCAATATAACCGGGCGAAGCGAATTCTTAAACCGATATTCCTTCCTTTCAATAGATATATTACTTATCATGGTTTGGAAAATATAATCAGGGAAGGACCTAACCTAATCGTCGCCAACCATCCCGGTATTGGTCGGGATATCGCCGGTATTGCGACTGCCTATGAGCGACAATTATACTTTTTAGCCGCACACTATCTGTTTGATGAAAAAGCATTCCTGCAAAAACATATAAAACCGGCGCTGGGATCCGTTCTTTATAAATTTCTCTATCCGGTTGCAAAGCGATTTTCCTGGTATTTGACGGGCAAGATGAAAGAGTTAGATATGATCCTAATCAATAAAGAATATAACGGTAATCTGGCTATTTTCGCCGGTAACATGCGAGCCGCTTTTACCCAGGTAAAGGAGTATTTATTGAATGACAGAGCCGTTGTCATTTTTCAGATTACTTATAATATTTTGAGAACAATCGGTCATAAGAAGATCATGAATAAGGAACCAAGTAAGTATCACTCCTATATTCCCCGCTTTAATCCCACTTACGGAAAAATAGCCTTTGAACTGTATCAGGATAACGGGTTATTGATCCCTATTACTCCCATCGGCATTTATGGCGCCGAAGGTCTAAATCCTTTCAAGAGAATGGTATTAAATATAGGTAAACCAATGGATATTTCCACTTGCCTGGAGGCAAATTTAAAGCAAGATCCGGTAAGTCTATTCACTGCCCGTCTCGAGCGCAGGGTTGCTGACTTGCTTATTGAAGCAGGACTACCCGCCACCGGTAACTGAACAATTTCCTGTTGTCCACTATTCTCCCGACGAATGAATAAAAGATATTCCCAATAAAACAAGAACAACCAGCATACTCAATCCAATCAACCCAAACTTCAGAATACAGACCATATTCGTCATCTGAGCGGCAATATCAAATGACGCCGGGTAGCGCCGCAGCATGATAAAAATACCGGCATTTTCCAGCCAGTCGCATAGCCCTGCGACCAACGGGATCAATGCCAGCCGGCGCCAGTGGGTTTCCAGCCAATTTCTCCGTTGCAGCAGGTAAGTGATCAGCAGCGCAAAGAAAAGAGCATATGCCGCCGGGAAAAAGAAATCTATGATCTGAATATAGTTATAATAGTCTCTACCGTCAGGTCCGTACTGTCCAACCATTTCATAGGCTTGTTCGGCAGAGTAAAACATGGTCATATCCAGAAGGTCGGTTTCGTTTGTCATTTCCAGAAAACGAGGACCGAGAAACACCATAAACACTATTTCAAACAGGATTACCAAAACGAAAAATAGTAGAATTGTTAGAGGACGTACATATTTATTGATAAGTGACAGCAGCATATTAGTTCCCCGGCGAATTATGACTTCAAATGACAATTTTGTATTTTTTATGTTTGGAGTTTATTCCCCGCCCATTTTCTATCATCGAGAATAAATCTCACTTCAATCATGAACCAACGACCAGTTACATTATCTGGTCACAGATAGTTTATAAAATTGAAACTAAAGGGCAATAAAAATCTTGATTGGATTACTCCTGTCAGGCAGGCTTCAGCTGATTTCAAATAAAAATTTGCCCTGTAGTTGTTTTTTTCCTCAAGTCTGATAAGTTTAAGCCGAAAAGATTTTTAAATAATTAATTAGGAGAACCCATGGCACAAAAAAATGACCGTTATGTTTTTAAAATGATCACTCTTCTTGTGTGTTTATTTATTTTTGGCGCTACCGGAATTTACTCACAATCACTGGTCGAAATCTGGAAAGGTAATGACCGGGTAACTGAAATTGAAGGGAATTTCGGCGACAGCGGCAATATGGGTGATCCGCACCGGGGCACATTTTCATCCGGTAAGGGCGATGTAAGTATCACGTTTAACGTCACGGTTCCGGAATATACACCGGCGACGGATTCGGTCTATATCGTGGGATCCTTCAATGGTTGGGATCCCGGTGAATTGACGATGAATAAAGTAGCGGACAATGCCTGGCAATTGATAATGGAATTGGCTGAGAACACAACTTTTGAATATAAATACACCCGGGGAAATTGGGCTACCGTGGAAAAAGATCCCAACGGGGCTGAAATTGGTAACCGGAAAATTACAATCGGTTCGACAGCAATTATCATCAATGATGAGGTTGCCTCCTGGCGGGATATCGCGATTCCCACCGATCCGGAAAATATCGATCCGATCCTGAGCTATTATAACAATTTGCCTCAGACCGCCATCGCCGTAACCTGGGCTTCCGCATCTCAGGGCGAAAGCATTATTTACTACGGTATTAATGACATCAGTGAAAATCAAATGATCGTGGATCAACATGAAGATTTAGCGGAAGTGGGAGACAGCCTGATCCACATCGCCCGGTTAACAGGTCTAACTCCAAACACGACATATCAATACAAAGTCGAAACAACGGGGATTTTTGCCAGCGATACATTTAACTTCACCACAGCTGCAGAAGAAACAGACTTTATGTTTATCGTCGGCGGGGATAACCAACCAAGTGTGATAAAACCGGTATTGGATAGTATCATAGTTGAAAATCCGCGATTTATGATTAA
>JAGLWX010000064.1 GCA_023133185.1 Fidelibacterota bacterium | reverse complement strand
TGCATATTACCGCCAGTGTGTTTATTAACGATAATGAATCGGGATTGCATCAGGATTATGAAACCTGGCTGGAAAAATTAGCGCCTGAAAAACCACATTCTCAATATCATCACAATGGTTATGAAGATAACGCCGACGCGCATCTGAAACGCCAGATCATGGGACGTGAAGTGGTAGTAGCAATCAGCAACGGTAAACTGGATTTTGGTCCCTGGGAACAGATTTTCTATGGGGAGTTCGATGGAAAGCGACCGAAACGGTACCTGATAAAAGTTATCGGAGAATAAGTTTGAAGTCTGGTTTCAGGGCTGTGCTCTGAAACCAATTAATTTATCTCAAAAATCAAATATCTAAGTGACCAAGTATGTCAAAAAAGAGCGATAAATATATGCCGGTTCTTGCATTTAATTAAAATGTTAAATACTTTGATTATAGGAGCAGCTTTCTGAAATGAGGATTCTGGAATATTAGGGGAAACCAATTTTGATACTCATGTAAATTTGATTGCCTTAGAAAACCGAATTGCTCCTTTGATTATTGAAAAACAAACAAAGCAGGAGGTGGTTATGTTTCCATTAAAGAAAATTCTTTGTCCCATTGATTTTAGCGAACATTCTCTTACTGCGCTAAAAATAGCTGATGAGATGGCAAAAACATTTCACGCCGAACTTTTCCTTGTTAATATAGTTCCTCCAATACATTCGGTCCCTTCTCCACCGCATCCATTAGTATTTGATGTACTAAAATACCAGGATTCTTTAGAAGCCCACTCCAAAAAGAGTCTTGAAGATATTGCCAAAAACGAAGTAAGTTCAGGTATTAAAGTCCATCGGATAGTTGCCATCGGAGATCCTTCTACCGAGATAATAAAAATTGCCGATGAAAATGATGTGAACCTTATAGTTGTTGCTACTCATGGCAGAACCGGCTTGGGGCATATGATTTTTGGCTCGGTGGCGGAAAAGATCATTCGGCACGCTTCCTGTCCGGTTTTGACTAAAAGAGTCATGAGTAATATTAGAGAATAGGGTTTTTATAAGCAGCGTCTTTGGCAAGTGTTAGCAAATCTTATCCTGAGTGGGAGAAAATAATTTTAAAGCAGCAAAAAATGATGCTTGTACTTTACCGTAAAATTTCAGAAATTAGCTCTGCTATTTACAATTGATCGCGGGGTGGAGCAGTTGGTAGCTCGTTGGGCTCATAACCCAAAGGTCGTTGGTTCGAATCCAGCCCCCGCTACTAATGAAAAATATAAGGGGCTGTGGTAGCCCCTTTTCTGTTTAAATATATATGTGGTTTATATTCATTGGTCTGTTCTCAAATTTTAATTTGAGATTTGTTGATTTATGTTCTATATTCGCCTTTCAAGTTGTTCGTTTAAATCGCTAATCAATGGAAATTATTCGATTTTATGGAAGACCTGTGGAAGTTTGTTTTACTGTTTGCTGTAGGTTCGATAGCCGGATTTATCAATGTAAATGCCGGAGGTGGTTCGACTTTAACTCTTCCGACACTGATATTTTTAGGTTTGGATAGCGCTATAGCCAATGGTACCAACCGGATTGGTATTTTACTCCAAAATCTGTTTGCGGTTACCTCTTTTCGAAAGCAGAATGTCCATCAGTTCAAGGAGAGTTTAAAATTTTCTTACATTACTTTGCCCGGAGCTGTCATCGGGGCGCTGGCGTCTGTCCGTATCAATGATGAATGGTTCCAGCGGATATTAGCGATTATCATGCTCGTAATTGTTATCTCCATGTTCCTGCCACAGATGAAAAAAAATTATCAGGATGTAACCTCAATCGCAAAGAATCGATGGCTGATTTATGTTGTGCTTTTCTTTATTGGGTTTTACGGTGGTTTCATTCAGGTTGGCGTCGGATTTCTATTGATGGCAGCCCTTTATCATATCCTGAAAATCAGCCTAATTTATGTCAATATGCATAAAGTCTTTATCATCATGATATATACTATTCCATCTTTATTGGTTTTTTCTCTTACCGGCAATGTGAACTGGGGATTTGGTCTCAGTCTTGCTTTTGGTAATGCTTTAGGTGGATGGTGGGGTGCTAAAGCGTCTGTAAAAGGAGGCGAAAAATTAATTCGTTATGTGCTTGCAGTGGCAATTGCGTTGATGGCGGTGAAGTTATTAAAACTATTTTAAAATGATTTGGAAAAGATGTTGTCGAATTATATTTTAAAATATGGAAAATTATTTAAAGTGCGTAACGCTATTGCTTGAATGTAAATAAAATCAATATAATAACGAGGTAAATATGGCTGTTGAAATTCGCGAGGTTAAATCCCGCAGAGATTTACGTAAATTCGTTAGATTCCCATTAAAACTCTATCGTAACAATCCTTATTGGGTGCCGGCGCTGATCAAAGATGATCTGAATTCCTAGTCGCCAAAATCAAATACGCCGAATCCAATCCTGAACTTGAACTTAATAACCGGATACAAGCCCAGTGGAAGCATTTTGAAAAGCGCCTGCATAAACGGAGGCGCTGCTTTATAAAAGAACTTTAAAGTACCTGAACCTTTCGAGGGTTTATTATCGTATCTTTATTACTCGTCGAGTTCTTTAAACTCACCCAACATTTTCGTAAATATAAAAATCACAATAATCCCAATCACGAAATGCGCCGCCAGACTGTACCAGATGTATTCGGGGTGGGCGATATTTTGGAAGTATCCATAGAGCGACGTGTAAGTCACGCCGCTTAGAGCGCCGCCCAAACCGGTTGCCAGGAAATTTGTTCCCATATAAAGTCCGGCTTTTTCTTTGGGTGCGATCCAGGTGATGTACTCTTGAATACGCGGTGAAGAGATCATCTCTCCGATAGCAAAAAGAAAAATGCCCAGAAAAATCAATGCCGGTGCGCTGATTTTAGCGATACCTAATACAATAAATCCGATTGCTGACATAAAAAGTCCGAGCAGAAATGTAGGCATCGCTCTGAACTTTTCAGCCCAGCGAGAGACAAATATCTGACAGAACATGATGATATATCCCGTATGGGCAACGGTTTCGCCCAATATCCGCCAAACGCCCTTTTCATCGGTATGGGAAAAAATGCTGGTGAATCCGGCTCCGAAAATGCTTTTCAGATTCAGATATAACTGTGCAGTATCGATGTTCCGGTCAATATATACAGGTATGAGATTGAAAAATGCCCAGAAAGGCAGCCAGAAAAAGACTCCCAGAATAATTAGGAACAGACTGAATTTAACATCGGAAAAAACAATTGCCATATCTTTAAATTTTTGCTTTAATGTTATGCCTTCAATTTCCCGCTTTGGTTCTTTGTAGAAAAAGATAGTGATTAAAAGCATGAAACCGATGCTGACAGCCGCAGCGAGGAAGGCATAATTCCAGGAAATTGCTCTGAGTTTTCCGGCAATAACCGGTCCAAAGGAAGCGCCGACATTAACCATGGCATAGAAGATACCAAAACCTAATGTTTTATTAGTTTTATCGGTAACAACACGGACGGTCCCGGATATAAGCGGCTTGAAAATTCCGGCAGCCAGGGCGATGCTCAGCATAGTAAGGGCGATTCCGGAAAACGATTTGGTCAATATCAGTAATAAAATGGATGGCAGATACGCTAAGTATGAAATTATCAGGACTTTTTTAAAACCAAATCGGTCTGCAAAAGTCCCGGAGATAATTGGAACCGTATAGGAGAAAAGCAGGAACAGGCTCTGGATGATTCCTAATTGACCTTTGGTATATCCGAGGTATTCCATATAGATACCAAATCCCATATAGATGCCATAATAGGCAAAGCGTTCCAATACTTCTATGCCATTTGCAACCCAAAAAACCGGCGGGAAGGAGCTTCGTTTTTCCATGAGTTCCTCTCGTGTTTATTTCAAGACGTTCATTTCATGCCAACAAGTGTATGAAATGAAACGCTAAAAGGCAAGTATAGAAAATTGTTGTTACTATTTTTAAACCCTGATATGAGTATCAAGATTCCCGCCAGGCGATGCATAGGCAATAAAAACCTCGTCTGCCAATTCTATCATCAGCTGATTTCTAATCATAGCAGTTTTCTCTGTAGGACGCATTACTGTTTGTTTGAAAGGACTTATTATTAACAGTCTGTTTTCTTTCACTGCTTGTTTTAATGCACAGTACATTTCTTTTTGAATAGAAGAATATTACCGATAAGATACCCTGATACATGCGTCGGAACAGTTCATTTTTAATCCTGTTTTTCGTGAAGTCAAATAAACTCAATTTGTACAATATGCAAGAACCATACTGAAGGAATTTGGATTCATTCTTGTACTTATTAAAGGATTTGCTTACTATTGGTTGCATATTTATAAAAAGGAGAGTCCATGAAATCATGATTAAAAAGTATATAAAAATCTTCCTTCTGATTTTCATTTTAATTCATTTAACGAACGCAAGACCAGAACCGTTGTTCAATTTTGCCTGGTTAACGGATACTCATGTAGGCGGCAGATCAGGAGCGGTAGATCTGAGAGCAGCAGTTGCCGATGTAAATTCGCTTAACGCTATAGATTTCGTCATCGTTTCCGGTGACATCACGGAACTGGATATAAATGGCTATCTGGATACTGCTAAAACGATTCTTGAAATGCTGGATGTTTCCTATCATGTCATACCGGGAAATCACGATACCAAGTGGTCATCGTCCGGCACTCAAAAATTCCTGAAGTTATTTGGTGATTCCCGGTTCAATTTTGAATATAAGGGAATCCGATTTATCGGAGTTCATCAGGGACCATTGCTGCGCATGGGAGACGGCTATATTTCACCGGAGGATTTACGCTGGCTCGAAAAATCGCTGCATGAGATGAAAGATCCTCGTCAACCGGTTTTCTTGGTGACTCACTATCCGATCGATAATTCCGTGAGTAACTGGTATGAATATTTATCTATCGTGAAACCCTATAACATTCAGGCGATTCTGCATGGTCACGGACACCGGAGCTGTCTGACGAAATACGAAGGCATTCCCGGTGTGATGAGCCGGTCCACATTAAAGGGAGGAGCGGAAGCAGGTGGCTATACTCTGGCGGCTGTTTACCCTGATTCTATTGTTTTTCGTGAACGGCAAACCGGAATTCAGACGCTGGAAACATGGGCTTGCTTGGCAATAACAGAAAAAGACTATACATGCGATACGACGCAATATCCCAGACCGGATTTACTATAAACAGACAATTTTCCAATGTAAAAGAGATTTGGGTAAAGCAGCTGGATTGGGCGATTGCCACCTCTATGGATGGGAAAGTAGTAATGCTCGAGTTTCAGTAATAAATATGTTGGTGGGAGCTCAAGATTTTGAACTCCCGCGTTTAAATATTCAAAAAAAATCATTCCTCAATAACCTGAACGAATACCTGTCGCTGACGAGGTCTGTTGTCGTGATCGATGACCACAATCTGCTGCCAGGTTCCCAAAACTAATTTGCCATTAGTAAAGGGAATAGTAATTCCCGGTCCCATGAAGCTGGCGCGGATATGAGAAAAGCCGTTGTCATCTCCCCAGGTTTGTGAGTGATGGGAATGCATGTGGCGGGACGCGAATTTTTCCAGCTGCTCCTGCATATCCTGAACCAACGCCGGTTCGAACTCGATTGTTGTGACACTGGCGGTCGAGCCAATAGCTGTGATCGTAGCAATGCCGCTCTTTAAGCCGGACTGATCGACAATCGCCTGCACTTTTCCGGTGATATCTTTGATATCGGAAAATCCTTTTGTCTGAACTGTAATTTTATCGCCAAAAACCATTACTAATCCTCACTTTTTTCAAAAGTTAACAATAATACTGATGAAAGTCTTTGATTTTCACTGACTCATGATGTAAAATTCACCCATGCGAAATAATAGCACTGAATCCCGTTGATCTGTTTACAAAGGTAGTTTTATGAATGTATTTCTTGATATTTTTGATAGTCTGAAAGA
>JAGLWX010000063.1 GCA_023133185.1 Fidelibacterota bacterium | reverse complement strand
ATGCCTTTTTAAGCGTAAAAAGGATCCCAATAAGCGACCATTCAGCTTGCGGGCACTGGATGGGATTGAACTGGTTGGCAATAAGTTACCCCATCCGGCGACATTATTTGCAATCTTTGCCTTGGTGACACTCATTTTATCATATCTCATTCAGCGTTCCGGTATGGTCGCAATTCACCCCGGAACCGGTGAAAATATCCGTGCTATTAATTTACTTAGCGCTGATGGCTTTCGGTTTATCTTTTCCAGCGCCACTGATAACTTTGTAAAATTTCCACCGTTAGGAATAGTTATTGTTGCCATGATCGGTGTCGGTGTGGCTGAAGGTTCGGGATTAATTACTGCGGCGCTTAGACATATGGTTACTACCGCCCCGAGACGTCTCGTAACCGCAGTAGTCGTGGCTGCCGGTGTGCTATCACACCTTGCTTCCAGTGCCGGATACGTTGTCCTGATTCCCCTGGGGGCGATGGTTTTTGCAGCATTTAAACGTCATCCCCTCGCTGGTTTAGCCGCGGCTTTTTGTGGTGTATCGGCAGGATTTGGCGCTAACTTTTTAATCGGAACTATCGATCCCATTTTAGCGGGTCTTTCGGAATCTGCCGCTAATATTATTGATCCTGCAATGAAGCTTAGTCCGGCGATAAATATCTATTTTATGATGATTTCGGCAATTATGGTCACAATTATCGGTACCTGGATAACCGAGAAATTTGTAGAACCAAGGCTTGGCGAATACAAAGGCGAACTGGAAGATTTCGATAAAATCGAACCAAAAGAGAAGCTTGGTTTAATCTGGGCTGGTATCGCTTGCCTGGTCACGATCGCCGTATTCTTACTTTTGACCCTGCCTCATAATGCCCTGTTGAGGGATCCGGTAACAAACTCGCTGCTCAAATCGCCCTTCATGTCCGGATTGATTACCGCTATCCTGATTTTCTTTTTTATTCCCGGCATAGTTTATGGTATTGTCGTTGGCACGATTAGAAATGACAAGGATGCGGTAAAACACATGACCAATTCCATGAAAGGGCTGAGCGGCTATATCGTACTGGTTTTCTTCGCAGCCCAGTTTGTTTACTATTTCAAGGAGAGTAATATTGGTGTGCTGCTCGCTATAAAGGGTGCGGAATTGCTTAAGTCTATTGGTTTTACAGGGATCGGACTTCTGATTGCTTTTGTGATTGTATCAGCATTTATTAATATGTTTATGGGAAGCGCTTCCGCGAAGTGGGCTATCATGGCGCCGATTTTTGTTCCTATGTTTATGCTGCTCGGTTATCATCCTGCCGTTACCCAGGCTGCCTTTCGTATTGGAGATTCCGTGACGAATGTAATCACGCCGATGATGAGCTATTTTGCGCTCATTGTGGCTTTTGCCCAGAAGTATGATGAAAAGGCGGGTATCGGTACCATTATTGCCACAATGCTGCCATATACGGTGTTCCTGTCCATTGCCTGGATAATACTATTGTCAATCTGGATGCTGTTAGGATTGCCAATCGGAGTCGGTGCGCCGCTTTATTTGCCTTGATTATATCTGTAACTATTGATTATTATGAAGATGATACCCTGTGATAATATTCTGATTGCATGTTGAGAGATAATATGCATAAAAAGGTCTATCAGGGTCAAGCTGACCGCTTACGAAGAGCCGAACGACTGGAAACCTTACAGGTCGATCGCGTCGTTGACCTCTGTTTGAAAGACAGGGATATCTATTCTGTGCTGGATGCCGGCACCGGCAGCGGCGTCTTTGCAGAGGCATTTCATCAGCGAGGTTTGAAAATAGCCGGGATTGATATAAATCCGCAGATGATCGAAGCTGCCGGACAGCATGTTCCCAAGGGGGAATTCAAGGTGGGAGAGTTGGAGCGGCTGCCTTATGAAGTAAATAGCTTTGACTTGGTCTTCTATGCTCATGCCCTGCACGAAGCCGACAGCCTGGAAAAAGCATTGAGCGAGGCAAAAAGAGTGGCTTCCAAATATGTTGCAGCTCTGGAATGGCAATATAAGATCACAAAACATGGACCGCCGCTCTGGCACCGTATCAAAGTCGGGCGCCTGCGAAAATTGGCGAAGAAATTGGGATTCATCAATGTGGATGTAAAACAGATAGGACATCAGAACCTTTTCCTGCTGACAATTTAGTCCACCTAATTACTTATAATTTTTCAATTTGGTGGTTTCCGTCGAAATGAGAAACTTTTTACTTGGCTTAACAAGTTCATATATATGGTGAATTGTCTTAAGGAGATCTCTTTTAAGCCAAAAAAAAGCCTCGTACAAGTACGAGGCTTTAAAAATCTGTTAAGTGATTTTATTTGTGGTTTACCAACGGTTCCGTTGGCCACCACCGCGACCGCCGCCAGATCGTTCGCCGCGAGGTTTGGCTTCATTAACGATTAATGAGCGTCCATCCAGCTCAGTACCATTAACTTCCTGGATTGCTTTTAATGCTTCTGCTTTGGCAGGCATTTCAATAAATCCAAAACCGCGAAGGTCTCTGGTATATTGGTCTTTGATTAATTTAACATCAGCGACAACACCATGTTTTTCAAACAGGCCGCGAACTTCATCTTCATTTGTGCTTTTGGGTAAGTTACCCACGTAGATATTCAACATTGACTCCTTTGATTACTGAAAATCATTCTATTTATTCAATTAACATTGCGAAAACGACCTACCAATCCTACTTAACTATTTAAGTTATTACAATTGGTCAAGTTTGTGGCAGTCGAATTCAAATCTGCCAAAGGTAAGATATTAATTCGGATAAACCAAACGTTATTTTAATAATTTCATTAATTTTAGTACAAAGATCGGTTATAATTCGTCGTATGGTTCTTAAAATCTTCCAGATCTGTACATTCAAAGACATATGCAGGACTTGGTGGTTTTATTGGTGACCGGAAAAGGGCTGGTTATAAAGAACCTCAAGCCGTGTCCGCCACTCACTTTCAATCGGCATTGCTTTACCGGTGCTCCGGTCGATGATCACAAAAGTCACATCGGCATCGGCGATTAATTTATCAGATCCGATTAAGTAAATTTCGTGCCGGAATACGGCGCTTTTATTACCGATATGAGAAATAGTCGTGCGAATTTCCAGTGTGTCTCCCAATTGAGTATAATTCCGATAATTGATGTTAGTATTGACAACCACAAATCCGAATTCTTCATCACGTTTGTTCTGGGAATCGAAATATTTCTCTTTAATTGTCCAGCGAGCTTCCTCCAGAAACTCCAGGTAGCGGGTATTGTTGACATGACCGTACAAGTCGAGGTGATAGCCGCGAATTTTTATTTGAATGTTGCTAATCATATCATTTCTCCGGTTGGGTTGACTAAAATCTAAGCTAAAGTAGTAAAAAAATACAAATTATGCCAGGTTACATCTCAATTTAGATAAAACTCCACGGGACATAAAGTCTATCCGGATTGTGCCTGCTTAATCCGGTTTTATGGAAAATATGGCATGATCTTAAATCAAAAATACAGTGTCTGCTTAAGTTAGTTGCATAGACTAATAAACGTTCTTTTTAAATTTGTAAGGATATATTATTTTACTTGTGGATTTATGGATAACACGGAAATTTATAATGAAAATAATGGAAAAAATTGAGCAGCCATCATGAATATTGTCAATTCCCAATTAATTAAAGAACTTAACGAGATCAGGATACTGACGCTTGTTAAAAACGAAGAGACGATCTCAAGAATCGAACTGGCGAGAAGAACTAAAATCTCCAAGGTCGCCGTCTCGGAAATCGTGAACCGATTAAGCGAAGCCGGGTATATTGTTGAAATAGGCAAAGGAGAGTCAACTAAAAAGGGTGGAAAACGCCCCACTTTATTGAAGTTGAATCCCGACAATGGGTTCGTCGTAGGTATTGAAATTCATAGCAGCCATGCAAAAATTGCTTTGGCAAATTTGAATTCTGAGATTATCCGTGAAGAAATTGTTCAATTTGAAGTGGGAGAGACGATAGTCACAGTTTTACCTGAGATTATCCGTTGTATCGATCAGATTTTTAGTGGCAACCCAAAATATAAAGAAAAATTAATCAGTATCGGGATTGGACTGCCCGGTTTTATTGATTATGAAAAAGGGGAACTGGTATTTGCGGTGACGATTCACGGCTGGGTACAGCATCCGCTGGCGTCGGTATTCAGTGAAAAGTACAAAGTCCCGGTGATTATTGAAAATGATGTTAATGCGCGTACATACGGTGAACATCTGCTCGGCGCCGGTCAGGACACAGATAATATGGTCTGTATCTGGCTGGGCGAAGGTCTGGGAGCGGGAATCATCGTCGATGGTAATTTGATTCGCGGTCGCTATGGCAGTGCCGGTGAGCTGGGATATCTGGAGCTGGGGCATCACCTGGCCAATCCTTCTCTGGTGAAAAATCTCTATACAAATCAGCATCGCTTTGGAAGCATTTTGCGTGAGCAGCACCTGTTAGATACTATAAAATTGAAAATTCAGTATGATCTTCACCGCCATCATGAGGAACTGGATCAACTGACCCTTAAAGAATTATTATCCGATAAGCATCATGAATTTGCTCCTATTGTGCGGGAAGTACTGGATGAGTACGCGATGTTATTGTCGATTCTCTGTACCGATTTAATCAAGACCCTGAATACAAGTAAGATTATTCTTTCGGGGAAGGTGATTGAAAATTCGGAATATCTTTTGGATAAGTG
>JAGLWX010000062.1 GCA_023133185.1 Fidelibacterota bacterium | reverse complement strand
AGTAGGTACATTGAAAGAGGAGGGATGTATCAAAGGTGTGATCGCCATGGCATTGCAGGTGATTTTCGAACCGTTGCTGAAAACCAAGAGCATTAAAAAGGCGTCGATTACTTCCTGACCAATTAGGTTATAGACGCTTAAGTTCACATTGGCGGCTTCGGTAATAGTTGAGACCAGGACGAAATCCGCGGCGTCTCTGCCGCTTAAAACAGAAGCATATATCTTTATTGATACGCTCCCTTTTTACGAACTAACTCTTGTGAAATTATCTAATATTTCATAATATGTGATTTAGAGTTGATAATAATGAATGTGAGTATATAAATGGCTGCAATACATTTCGGGACGGATGGCTGGAGAGCGATTATTGCGGATGATTTTACAATAGAAAATGTTCAAATCATAGCCCAGGCAGTTAGCGATTATATCCACGATCAAGAGTTTGCTGAAACAGGCATAGCGGTATCCTTCGATACCCGGTTTATGTCGTCTGTTTTTGCAGAGAAATTTTCGGAAGTTGTTGCCAGTAACCAAATTCCGGTAATTCTGAGTGATCGTTATACTCCCACACCGGTATTATCCTTTACCGTTAAAAACAGACATTTAGCCGGCGGGATAATGATAACCGCCAGTCATAATCCCTATTATTACAACGGGATTAAATTCAAAGGCAATTATGGTGGCTCAGCCATGTCATCAATGACATTAGAAATAGAAAGACATCTTTATAAAAACAAACCGAAATCCAACCAAGAAAAAATCAACCAATATTTAGAAAAAGACGATTTATTTCCTGATTATGCCCGGCATATTCAACAATATATTCGGATCGATACACTCCGGAAATTTCCGGGAACGCTTGTTTATAATCCAATGCACGGGACCGGTATCGGCTATCTCAACGAATTTCTTGAGACAGTTTGTATTAACTTTAATGTTATTAACAATACGGTGAATCCTACATTTGGCGGGGTGTTGCCGGAACCGATTCCGGATAATTTGAAAGATTTACGAATTGCCGTTCTGGAACAACATGCGTTACTGGGAATTGCCACGGATGGAGACGCCGACCGATTCGGTATTTTGGATGAAAAAGGATCCTTTATCGAACTTCACGACTTGATGCCGTTGTTATATGAATATTTACGGAATATCAGGAAATGGGATGGCGATGTTGTTCGGACGACGTCTATGGCGGACACGGTTGATAAGATGGTTAGAGAATATGGTGGACGGGTTACTGAAGTGCCGGTTGGTTTTAAAAATGTCTGCGAGAGGATGTTATCGGAAGATGTGCTGATCGGCGGTGAAGAGAGCGGGGGGTTTGGATTTAAAAACCACATTCCTGAGCGTGACGGGATTCTGGCATCCCTGCTTACCATTGAAATGCTTGGTTATTACCAGAAACCGATTAGTGTACTTGTTAGAGATTTACGGGAACGCTTTGGACCGTTTTGTTATAGTCGGATTGATAAATATTTTTCACCGGAAATATTATCCCGGAACCTTCAATTAATGCGTCAATCCCACCTGGACAGGATTGGGAATTTTCAGGTAGATCATATGTCGTTAGTTGATGGCGTAAAATATTATTTTACCGATGGCACTTGGATGCTCGTGCGGGTTTCTCAAACGGAACCCCTCGGCCGGATCTATGTAGGATCGGATACAGATCAGAAAGTCAGGCAGATGCTTGATCATGGGATCGAATTACTGACAAAAACAAACTAATGTCAATGAAACGGAAACTTCTTTGAAACGATACGGGTACTTCAGTAAAAACCGAATGGAATTTATTATCACCCGACCGGATACACCGGCTCCGTGGGTGAATTATATTTCCAATGGAAGATATTGTGGATTGATTTCCCACACTGGTGGCGGTTACAGTTTTTACGGCAATCCTAAGGATAATCGCATAACCCGCTGGCGTTATAATTCACTTCCCATGGATCGTACGGGCAGATATGTGCTGATTCGTGATCGTAAAACGGGTGAATACTGGTCGCCTACATGGCAACCGACGATGGTACAACTGGATGATTATGAATGTCGGCATGGATTATATTATACTCAAATACAGTCAACCTATCGAAACGTAAAAGCTTCAGTGTTGTATTTTGTGCCTTCTGACGATCTGGAAATATGGAAGGTGACCCTGGAAAATCGATCATCTCTGACTAAAACTTTTAATCTGTTTGCTTTTCAGGAATTATGCCTGGGACACGCCCTAATCGATCTGATCAATCAGCCTAACGATCAGCACTTTAATGATGTTCATTTCGATCATGATAGACGAATTCTATTTTCCACTAAACGTTATTGGGTAAAATATAATAAAGCCACCGTAAAACAGCCTAATGAAGCATGGGATAAAGTGGTGTTCTTTTCCTCTGACTTGCCGATCGTTGGCTGGGATGGCAGTAAAAACCGGTTTATCGGGCGATGGCGGTCCGAAGAGAATCCCCTGGCGGTG
Organism: Fidelibacterota bacterium; assembly: GCA_023133185.1. Lineage (GTDB taxonomy): Bacteria > Fidelibacterota > UBA2242 > UBA2242 > UBA2242 > UBA9312. The sequence continues at coordinate 6,220 of JAGLWX010000062.1, read as the reverse complement.
GAGCGGGGCAGTTGTTTCAATTCAGAAATTACCGCCGGCGATGCCATGGCAGCCCTGCAAATGGAGCTTGAGTTAGAACCGTCAGAAATGAAAGAATTCGTTATTTTATTAGGTTTGACAAATCAAACGGGTTATCTGGAAGAAGCCGAAAGGATTGTCGGCAAATATCACGATATGAAAACAGTAGATTCCGAATTCCGGAAGTTGAAATTTACCTGGAAAGAATATTTACAGCATGTACAAGTAGATACTCCCGATGAGAATATGAACACAATGTTGAATGTCTGGAATCAGTACCAGACTTCCGTAACCTTTCAATTTTCACGAGATGCGTCTTATTATCATGGTGGACTACTGTTCGGGCGAGGTTATCGTGATTCCTGCCAGGATGTTATGGGACCGGTGATGGCTCGATCCGATTGGGTCAGAAACCGTATTGTCGAGATGTCCCGGCATCAGTTTAAGAACGGAAGTACTTTTCATTTATACTATCCTCATAGCGGTGGAGGAGAACGCACCGGACATTCCGATACGCCATTATGGCTGCCGTTATCGATCATGATCTACGTGAAAGAGACCGGCGATGTATCCTTTTTACAAAAAATAACGCCATTCTATGATGAAGGTGAAGCGACGATTCTGGATCATTTATTTGCCGCAATTGATTATACTCTGTCAAATCTGACCGATCGGTATTTAGCGAAATTCGGACCCGGTGATTGGAATGATACACTTGATTATCTTGGACGGGAAGGGCGTGGTGAAAGTGTCTGGGTAACAATGTTTTTAGGATATATCTTGAAAGAAACTGTGGCGTTATGTGAATTTATTAGTAATAATAAAATTGCAGAAAAATATAGTCACGAATACCAAAAAGTTAGCAAAGCCGTCAACGATTATTGCTGGGATGGTGAATGGTATATTCGTGGCACAAATGATCTTGGTGACATTATCGGATCCAAAAAGAATAATGAAGGTAAAATTTTCCTGAATACTCAATCCTGGGCTGTGATTAGTGGAATAGCATCTGGTGAACGTGCCGTCACATGTATGAATTCTGTACAAAAACATCTTGAAACTCCCAAGGGACCCAAAATTTTGCATCCTGCTTATACCAAACCCGATCCGAATATTGGGCTGGTGACCCGTTGTGTTCCCGGCAAAAAGGAAAACGGCGCGGTATTCAATCATCCCGTCAGTTGGTCGATTTTGGCGGAATGTCTAATCGGAAGAGGAAACAGAGCATTTGAGATTTATAAAAAAGCATTACCAATGAATCCGGTTATCGATATTGATCGATACGAAGTTGAACCATACGTCTATGCTGAGTATGTTACCAGCCCCGATCACCCAACTTTTGGTCAGGCAAGTCATTCCTGGTTAACGGGATCGTCTGCCTGGATGCTAAGGGGTGGAATTGATCATATTTTAGGGGTCATGCCGGATTATAGAGGATTAATCATTGATCCGTGTGTACCTGAAGATTGGAAAGGTTATAAAGTTACCAGAAAATTTCGTGGAATTATTTACCATATTTCAGTGCAAAATCCAACAGGTGTTCAGAGAGGAGTCCGGGAAATATGCATTGATGGTCACAAAATTGAGGGACAATTGATCGATCTTGGGAATGGTATTATAAGTGATTTACTCAGGAATAAAACAGAAGTTACGGTCAATGTAACGATGGGGTTAGGCGATGACAAACAGAAATAAGAGCGGTCAAAATGAATAAAGAAATCCTACTAAAATCTCTCCAAAATGGACTAATTGTGTCGGTTCAGGCCGATACCTATGAACCTCTTGGGAAACCGGAACTATTGTTGGCTATGGCACAAGCGGCAGTATATGGTGGAGCGGTGGGGATCAGAGCATGTTACCCCGAAAATATTCGGTGTATAAAAAATTCAGTAGATGTGCCGGTTATCGGTATTTATAAGAAAAAATATCCCGATTCCGAGGTCTTCATCAGTGCGACTGTTGAAGATTGTATATTAGTCGCTTTAGCCGGTCCGGAAATTATTGCCATGGATGCTACTCTGAGAAAACGACCGAAAGACGAAAACCTCGCCGATATTATTTCAGAATTGCGAAAATGTAGTAATGCACTACTGATGGCGGATGTTTCAACCGTCAACGAAGGTGTAAAGGCGATCGATACCGGTTTTGATATTATCGGAACAACCCTTAGCGGATATACCGGGCAGTCCACTCCTGTTTTAAATGATTACACACCTGATTTCGCTTTGTTAACGCAACTTGTGAAAGAAAGTGATGGTAAAATCCCTGTGATTGCCGAAGGTCGCTATTGGCAACCTGAAGATGCCCGCCGTGCACTGGATATAGGCGCTTTTGCGGTTGTAGTAGGCTCTGCAATTACCCGTCCATGGTTAATCACCATGAGATTTATTGAGGCGATGAAGAGGCAAAATTCTTCATAATAACCCGGCGCTCTTGCGGTTAAAATACTACATTATTCCAGATAAATCCTTGGAATATTTATACTAATCTATTACTAATTGCCACGAGAAGTGAGAAAATGTTCATTAATGTAAGCGTTTGTGTGGGGTTAGTTTATGTTCTCCAGAATAATTTACTACGGGTGAGTAGTCTGACGATAAAAGCTAGGAATAAAGTATAAAATACTCCCCTTAAAAAGCCCAGCCATGGAGTGGGTGTAATGACATTAATCAAGCGGTCGATCATTAACAATCCGAAGACCGGACGGATAAAATTGCCAAGTCCGACATAGGCAATCATGGGATTTTGTCCGTTGTCGATCAAGAGTTGCAGTAATTTCTGTTTTTTAAATATATCAATAATGATCATGAATGCAATCAATAGAAAAATAGATAGACCGCTTGTTAGAAAATAATAACTTATTGTAGAATGATCTTTTTTTATGCCGCCTTCAAAGGGTTCAAAAACCAATCCGAGAATTAACCAGATCGCTCCCCATGCAAAAAAAGTTTTAATCAGTTTTTCCAACTCATTGCCGGGTTTTTGAGCAAGCCACCCACCAGCGATAAGCAATAGAAAAGACAGCAAAGTTGTTTGCCAGAGCCAGCGTGCCTGTAAACCAACTAATTCGATAAGAATGATTGATAGCATAACGATGATAATCCAGAATAACCGTTTGGATGACCATGCAAATTTTGTTGTATCGGATAGTCTTCTTTTCCAATCTATAAATAAATCACCAATGATTGTTCCCGGAATAACGATAAAAAGATATTTCAAATAGTCTAAGCGATATATCCAGGGAAAGGGTGACCATGTCCAAATCCAGCCGATCCAGCCTCCGGAATCATGCGAGAGCCGCAGCCCCAGATAAATACCTAAAATAGCCAACCTGAGCAGTATATTTTTCCTCGTTGCCAACCAGATGATTGATCCAAAGAAAAAAGCATTTGTGAGAACTACCAGAATGATATTATTGCGATAAAGAGAAAAACCGTTTCCGTCAGGGTAGCGCAGGAATATCAACATCAGGACAGCACCAACCCAGCCACCAATTTTAATCCCCAAGGAAAGCTGTTTAGACCAATGTTTGGGTGAACGGATGAAAATCGCAAACATTAGAATAAATCCTAACAGTCCAAGAAATTGATTGCTGATCCGGGGATTGGTCCAGATATCCGGGTTGATGATATAAGGACGTACATGTCTCAGGAAAATTGCAAAAAATCCTAGTAACAGGGTTCTTTCGATTACATGCCATATAATATTTTTGCTTGAATCACCTTTTGCGATTCGCCTTCCTAACGCTAATGGAATAGCTGTTCCAAGTGCAAACAGGAAAAAGGGAAAGACCAGATCGACCCAGGTGATTCCGGGTAAATTTGGATTAAATTGGTGGGATGGAGGAGGTGTCTGAGCGTGGTACATCCAGGCGGGTAAGACACCAAATGGAATTGCGCCGGATAAGACCATCATTAGGATTGCAAAACCTCTCAATGCATCCAAACTAAGTGCCCGTTTCATTTTATTATTACTTAGCTGAGTAAGACTATTTGTCATTAAATTTTCTATTTTTTTTGTGCGGCAACGATAATCACCTGTTCATCTGCCGGATAATTCTTTAATTCAATTTCCAGCAGGGCAAAGATCTGAGATATTTCTACGAGCCCGGTAAAATCGATTATCTTTGCTGATGCGATCACAAAAATATCCGGAATCAGGGCGCCGGCATCTCCATAGGTCGTTAATTCGGAAATATATTCGGAAATCTGTTGTCTTGTTTTACTAATTGTCGATTGAGAAGCCACGCAATCGTTAATCTGCAGTTTAACAACTCCCTCGCGATTAATAACCCGGATTTTTTGGATCTCATTTTTAATGATGCCAAACAATATTTTTTCGACAACTGTTGTGCCAATAGCAGTCATAAAAGCTGTCTGTCCGATGATAGTAAGATCTGCTTCATGGACTTTTAGGGACGTTGCTGCAATTTGTAGTAACTCCGATTCAGAAATTTCTTTGATATCAAGATCACGAGTTCTCATTTCGCTGGAACCGGTCGCAACGGCGATAACCCGTTTGTTCCGGGAATCAACTTCAACGCTGATTTCGATACTCTCGGGAACAGCACCCATTTTTTGAACAGATTCCATAGCTTCGCGGCGCAGGGCAATCAGGTCAGATTCAGTTGGATTGACAATGTTTCGCTCCACCGAATCACGTATGATACCAAGGGCTGCCCCAATAGCGGAAATAACCTCGGTATTTTCAACGATTTTATAATCAAAATTCAAATATTCTGCAGCAAAGGGAACAAGAGCAGGTGCGCCACCGCCACCGCCGACTAATTGTACCAGGTCGGAATCCAGTTTATATTCACGAAGTAGCTGTTTTATTGTGGATTCGAATTTTTTAGAGGCGATTGTCAAAATTGACCTTGCCAGCTGATTACTGCCACGATTTGTGAAATGCGCGAATGTATTAAAGAAAGATTCAAGCCCGGATATTTTTGTTTTGTCGGGACTATCATATCCGAGGTAGTTTGCTGCTCCGGTTGGTGTGATTGTATATCCCTTTTTCTCGCCGGATTTGTGGATTGAAATATAATCATTGGGATCGCCATCAAGTGGTTGAATTCTTCTGATTTCAATATCGTCGAAATTCCCCCTATTATCAAAAGATACATAAGCCAAATTAGCGATATGAGCGCTTCTCGGGCCGACATCGACGATTTTACTACCATCGAACCGGATCATTGAACCACCGGCGATTCCGAGTGTGCGAATGTCCAGAGTTCGTAAGAAGAGGCGATTGCCGCCGACCTGGGCACTTTTCACCTGGGGTTTTCCATTTTTTATCACAGAGATATCGGTAGATGTTCCGCCGACTTCAATAAAGATTCCGTCGGAAACCTTAGCATACATCAGTGCCGCGGCGACGCCTGCTGCCGGACCGGATAGCATTGTTAAAATCGGACGTTTGCGCATTTCGTCGATATTCATAATACCGCCATCGGAACGCATGATCATCAGAGGCGCTTTGATACCGCTTTTTCGAACGGACTCCTCGGTCATATTAGCGGTTTCCAGCATCTTAGGCATCATACTGGCATTAATGACGGCAGTTCGGGTGCGGATGCGTAATCCATATAGTTTTGATATCTGACTGGCGGCTGTGGCTAAATATCCCATATTACGGGCAATACGGACGATAAATATTTCGTTTTCAGGATGGTCAACTCCAAAAGCTTCTGAAGCAACGATAACTTCAGCCCCCTGGTTAATCAATTGTTGGATGCTGTCGCGAGCGTTTTCTTCGGTAATAGGCGCTCTTGTATCAATAAATTCGTAATAAGTTTTCAGAAACTTTCCCGGGGACAATTCAATATTGTTGGAATTACTTTCACGGCGAGCCAATTTTACTTCAAAACCTCGCCCCATACATATTACGCCAACCGGGGCTACATCTCCTTCCAGGAGAGCATTTGTTGCCTGAGTGGTGGAATGGGCGATGAGCACCACCTCCTCGGATTGAACTTGAGCTTCCATTAATAATAATTGAAGTGACTCTACAACACCTTTAGCAACACCTTCTCTTGCGGTATGGGTCGTGGGTACACAGGTTTTTCCCACAATCGAATAATCGGAGATATTTACCGCAACCGCATGAGTGAATGTACCTCCGACGTCGATACCTATTTTGATTTTTCGAGCCATAAACTTTGTGTTAATTTCGTTAATTCACCTTCATGTTATTTTTATCT
>JAGLWX010000061.1 GCA_023133185.1 Fidelibacterota bacterium | reverse complement strand
AGAAATATATGTCCAGAATTTCCGGACCATTACTGGATCGAATTGATATTCATATCGAAGTCCCGGCGGTTAAGATATCAGAGTTGGCGAATAAAAATCTGGGCGAGCGATCAGAGAAAATACGTGAACGCGTCCAGGCTGCAAGGAAGATACAATCTGCTCGTTTTAAAGATTTCCATGGAATATATGCTAATGCGGATATGGAGACAAAGCTGATTAGGAGATTTTGTAAAATTGACAAGACCGGAGAAACATTGCTGCATAACGCTATTTCAAAATTAGGGCTCAGCGCGCGTGCGTATGACCGTATTTTGAAAGTATCCCGCACAATTGCGGACCTGGCGGGCATTGCTGAAATCCGCCCCGAGCATTTAGCAGAAGCCATCCAGTATCGCAGTCTTGATCGTCAGCTGTGGCTTTAATAGAAATAAAACTTTTTTCTGGCTACGGGGTTGCGCTCCGTAACCAATTGTTAAACCTTTAGGTCGCCGTTCACGGCTTGAAACATGTGCCGATCGAAGATTCCTTTGGAAAGGCGCCCTTTTGGGAAATTGGAAAATAGAAATTTGGGAGACCTGTCTGCGGCTGCTGCCGGGCACCCCTGAAGATCGGGATTTCTCTTCGTTCAACTTAATAGAGGGGAGTCCATGGGAAATCCCCCTTAATAAAGGGGGAATAAAAGGGGGATGTAATTTGGTATGTATTTTAACTTCCAATCGGAGTACTCACCGAATGAATTCCCCAGGTGCAATAAATCATCAACCTTCTATTGAATTCTTCACCCGCCGGCATTAAATTTCCAACCGCTTTTAAGGTGGTTAGTTGGTTTTACAAACATTTAATTTAAGTAAAAGATTCGGAAATCGCTGGGCGGTAAAAAACCTGAATTTGTCCGTTGAAAAAGGACAAATATTCGGATTTCTCGGTCCCAATGGCGCCGGCAAGAGCACAACAATCCGGATGTTGTTGAATCTCATACGACCGACGAATGGATCGTTTGAATTATTGTCTAAAAACATAAAAAATCATGGTCAGAAGATATATTCAAATATTGGTGCATTGGTTGAGAAACCGGATTTCTATCTCTATCTCTCTGCTGAAAAGAACCTGAGGATTCTGGGGTCTTTAGGTGGAGAAATGTCTCCCGATAGAATAAATGAGGTGCTGGAGATTGTAAAGCTTGTCGACCGGGCAAAAGATAAGGTGCGTAATTTTTCACATGGTATGAATCAGCGTCTTGGCATTGCACAGGCATTGTTGTCCTATCCGGAACTGATTATTTTGGACGAACCAACATCCGGACTCGATCCTCAGGGGATAAAAGAAATTCGTGAGTTAATTGTAACGCTTGCACAAGAGCATGAAATAACGGTTTTTTTATCGTCTCACCTGCTGCATGAAATTGAGCAAACCTGTACTCATATGGCGATCATAGATAATGGAGCGTTAGTTGTTCAGGGTGGTGTGGAGAAACTGCTCCGCGAGACAGATTTTTATGTCACAGAGGTAATCGTGGACCAACCGGAAAGAGCTTGCGATTTATTAAAGATAGAGAGATGGATAAAAAAAGTATCTATTGCGGAAAATGTAATAAAGGTTCAAATAATGGAAAAAGAACGACCACGGCTAACGGAATTCCTTGTTCGTAATCATTTTGCCGTTTATTCAGTTGTACCCAGGACATCTCTGGAGGATTATTATTTGTCCCTGTTAAAGAAGAAAGAGGCGGAATAGTTCATGCATTTGTTTCTTAAAGCTGCATATTTCGAGGTTTTGAAAATATTCAGCCGCCTGAGAACATATATTGGTTTTGCGACGATTGCCGTCCTGATACCGCTGATAATGTTTTTAGTCCGGAAATACGGATTCGATGTGCAGGACCATACGCTGCGATCGCTTGGAAATTCCTTCCTGTTTGTGGGGTCTTTAGTAAACGGGCTATTGGTTTCATATTATCTGATGAATGTGCTCTGGGTGCACTTTCCGTTCTTCATCGTGCTTGTGGCTGGAGATATTATGGCGGGCGAGGGCGCAGCCGGAACCTTCCGAATTTTGTTGACCAGACCGGTTACCCGGTTTCAAATTATTACCGCAAAGTTCTGCGCCACATTTTTTTATACCGTCACAATCGTTTTTTTCCTGGGATTGTTCAGTATCGGCGCAGGCATGTTGATTGTCGGCGGCGGCGATCTTTTTGTTTTTGATAAAGGGATATTGATCCTTGCTCAAAGCGAGGCGCTATACAGATTTCTGCTGGCATACATGCTGGCGGTTGTGGTGCAAATGGTGGTTGCCTCGCTGACATTTCTATTCTCTACAATAACCAGCAATGGAATTGGTCCTATTATCGGAACATACGCAGTTCTGGCGGTGTTTTATATTTTATCGGTGTTAAAGATCAGTGCGCTTGAAGTCATTCGCCCGTATCTGTTCACGTCGTATTTCGATGTATTTTTTGCGCCTTTTTGTGATCCGATACCCTGGAGTGAAATTCTGCAAAAAGTCGGCTATCTATCGTGTTATATCTTTGGATTTTATATCATTAGCACAATAATATTTTTAAGAAAAGACATTACCACATGAGAATTCGACAGAACCAAGTCCCAAGATTGTTTGTGTTTATAATCGCTCTTGCTGCGTTTGTCAAAACACCGATATCGGCATCAGAATTGACAAAGCCTGACCCACAAGTAATAATCGAGAAAATACAAGCGCGGCTTGAACAAATAGATGATTACCGCGTGACCGCCCGTGTAAATGTTGACATTCCAAATTTACGCATGCCAGACAAGAAGCTGACGATCTTTTACAAAAGCCCGGATAAACTGTCGGTAAAAACATCCGG
>JAGLWX010000060.1 GCA_023133185.1 Fidelibacterota bacterium | reverse complement strand
CGAAGACATGAGTGTAACTCTTAAAAACACTCTGCGTGAAGATGGCGCCACTATTTATGTTCTGGATATCACCCCAAAAGAATTGTCCGTGGAAACAACTGCGACCATATGGGTAAACGGTCAACGGTGGACCGTGGAAAAAGTTTTGATTCAGGTTAAGAATGCCGGTGAATCGGTGATCAATTTTTATTATTTACAAGTAGAAAACTTTTGGTTGCCGGAATCGACAGTTGTATATCTCAATATGGAGCGCGGTATTCCATACATGAATCGCCCAACCGTAGAAAACCCGGTCGGGACAATTGATTATCGAAGTCGAAATAAATCCAAACCAGTGAGCGGAAAGGTTTTGATAACATTTGATGATTATCGCATCAACCAGGGGCTTGACGATTCGTTATTTGAAGATTAAGGGCAGATTATTTTTATGTAAAGTTTTGCTTTTAAGGTGTCAAATGCTTAAAATCAAACAATGTTCGAAACAACGAATAAATTATAGAATAGAGAGAGATTTATGACGCGGCTTGAGCTGACAATTTTAGGGATAGTGAGAGAAAAACCGCGCCATGCCTATGATGTAGAAAAAGTGATTGAGAAAAAAGGCATTCGGGATCGTCTTAACATCGGGTTCTCCACTATTTATTCCACATTAAAAAAAATGAAAAAAAACAGCTGGCTGGAAAGTCATTATAAAACACAGGAACGACTTCCCGGACGACGCGTCTATACGATTACCTATAAAGGCAGGCAATTACTTACAGAAGAGCTGAAAAAAGCGCTGTCACTGCCCCAAAGGGAACAGTCGCTATTTGAAACCGGACTGAGTTTTGGGGAATATTTAAGTCAAGAGGAAATGAAAGAGGCATTATCGCTTTACGATTCCGAACTAAGCCGGATAATCCAGAAAAAAGTCAGAGAAATAACCCATTTCAATAATCCGAGTGTCATTGAAAGAGCTCTTATAATGCGCTCTCTTTCATTATGGCAGGCAGAGCGCAAGTGGATTCGTGAGCTTTTGGCGCTTTTATAAAAACTTAATTACAGGAGAGAAACATGGACAAATGGATTGATTATTTATCCGCCAATCCCGTTATTGCCCTGGCGTTGGTTATTGTGCTTATTTTATTTGTCTTTATGGTTTTCCGTAAATTGATAAAATGGGCGCTTATTTCATTTATTATCCTGGCGGTTGCAAGCGGTCTGTCATATAATGAAGCCCAGAAACAACCCCGGATCGTAAAAGAAATTTTGAAGAAAGGCGAGAATCTTAAAGAAAAAGTGTTAAAAGAAGGTGAAAAAGTAGCCGAAAAAGCCGTGGAAGAGCTGAAGGAAAATATAAAAGATAAGACAAAAAAATAAATCACCGGAAGCAATGTTTAAAAACATTGGTTTTTTCTCGACGGACAAATATTATTTCATGCGTCTTCGCAGAGCGCCCAGTTAAAACAGGCGTTTATCCCATTCCGTTTATTTTATCAATTAAGAAAAATGTCTGATAGGAGAAAGAACAAATGCCACAATATATTCCAGAGCCATTTCGAATTAAGGTCGTCGAACCTATTAAAAAAACCACCCGTGAAGAACGGGCACAAATATTAAAAACCGCCGGATATAACGTATTTAATATACCTTCCGAGAAAGTATATATTGATTTATTAACGGACAGCGGCACCGGCGCCATGAGCGATAATCAATGGGCGGGAATGCATCTCGGCGATGAATCCTATGCTCATTGCCGGAACTGGTTTCACTTTGAAGAAACAGTCAAAAATATTACCGGCTTGAAACATGTGATTCCGACCCACCAGGGGCGGGTTGCCGAAAATCTTCTTTTTTCAACAATCCTTAAAGAGGAAATGGTTGTTCCCAATAATAATCATTTTGATACGACCCGCGCTAATATTCTGGCGAATGGCGGGATTCCCTTGGATATGGTCATTGAGGAGGGCAAAGATCCGGACATCTATCATCCGTTTAAAGGCAATGTAAATGTTGAAAAACTTGAAGACACGATTTGTAAATATGGACAGGCAAGAATTCCGCTGGTTATGATTACCGTAACCAATAATTCCGGTGGCGGACAACCGGTTTCCATGGAAAATATTCGCAGTGTTCGGGCGCTGTGTGATAAGTACGGAATTCCACTGTTTTTTGATGCGTGCCGATTTGCGGAGAACGCCTATTTCATTAAAATGAGAGAAGCGGGATACAAAGACAAAAAGGTTTCGGAAATTGTGCGGGAAATGTTTTCCCATGTTGACGGGTGCACGATGAGTGCAAAAAAGGATGCACTTGTCAATATCGGCGGATTTATTGCTTTAAACGATGATTCACTGACCGGAAGACTGAAAGAGAAGCTGATTCTGATAGAAGGATATTTTACTTACGGCGGATTAGCGGGGCGTGACCTGGAAGCTGTTGCGCGCGGACTGGTTGAAGCTCAGGATGAAGATTACCTGGCGTACCGCATTGGACAGGCAAAGTACCTTGGTGATTGTCTAAAAGATGCAGGCGTTCCCTGTTTAAAACCCACCGGCGGACACGCCGTATATGTTAATGCGCGGAAATTCCTCGATCATATTCCTCAATCTGAGTTTCCCGGACAGTCTCTGGTGGTCAACCTGTATCTTCATTCCGGGATTCGTGCTACTGAAATCGGGAGTTATATGTTTGCTCATAAAGACCCGAAAACCGGAGAGATAAATTATCCCGATATGGACCTGATGCGCCTGGCTCTGCCGCGAAGAGTCTATACGGGCGGGCACTTGGATTATGTTGCGGAATCGTTAAAGGAATTGTATGCAATCCGACATAGCATGAAGGGTATGCGTATTGTTGAGAACGGAGAATTGGCATTGCGCCACTTTGTAGCGCGACTTGAGTTCGTTGAATAGTTATGGCTAATAATAAATCATAAAAATGCGAACATTGGATTTTTACTTGACTTCAGTCTGTTTCAGATTTAATTTAAATTTTGTGATGATGTATATTAGAGATAGAAAATCGACATGATATTTCCTAGAGATAAAGGATAACATGCAAAATTTTATATTTATTGATAATGGCTAACAATCCAGTATGAAAAGTGATTAGATGTATGAATACAGCTAAAAATGAATGCGACTGCATTTTTTGCAAAGAAGAATTACCGATAGAACTCCCAAAAACATTGATAACGGAAATTTTTAACAATAATGTGGTGATATTCGCGGGTGCTGGAATAAGTACAGAGAACAAGAATGTACTTAATTATTCTTTTTATGAGGATATTGCATCTAAATGTGATTCAGAAGAGAAAAACCTCAGTTTCCCGGAACTAATGGAGATATACACCCAGAAACCAAATGGAAGAATAAAATTATTGAGTGACTTTAAAGATAGAATTCAATATATAAGATCGTTTCCCGAGTTGTACCGAATAGCAACCAGATTCCATTGTGAATTAGCAACTCTACCTCATATCGATACAATTATTACTACAAATTCAGAACACCTGACCTCAAAGATTTTAAGTTGACACCAATTTCGTAACCAACCGCAAATCTGTCCCTGGAAAGACAGTCTCTGTATTGTTGATTTCTTGGCAAAGTTTTTGGATTATTTTATCTGAAGATTCGTTTGTTAAATTATGCAATGAAATCTCCAGGGTTTTATTTTCGTTGTCCGGTTTAATATCGACCTCCGTGTTAAAAACCTGTCTCACTAAAGCATGAGCATCATCCTTTCTGGACATATATTGCCGGATTATTCCAACCATCGCAGTCTCCGCTCTGTAAGCAATCATTTTTATTGTATCCACGATAAGTTTCTTCTCTTTTGCCAGACTTTTGAATTTTTCCGATGCCGGCAAATCTCCTATAGTAACATGCCGTTTTGTTGCTTTGCGTTTATTCTTTAATTCGCTAAGATCATTTTCAAATAATTCGATCTCTTCCAATAATTCCGCTCTTTCCTTCTCAATCTTCAACCGCTTCTTCTCCGGCATTGAACAATCTGTCTTCATTTCATAGAATTTTGCTCGCCTTCTGCATAATTTTCCGGCGATGCTTTTTATCTGACTCACTATTTTCCGATATTCGGGATTAACAACCCTTATGGTATCATCTAACTCTTCGGTTTCGTATTCGATAATTCTATCTATTCCATAATGTTCCATCATATATTTAAAGAAATTTTCCTGACACCATCGACTAAACATTTTCATTGCCAAAGGTCCTGTTTCGGATAAAAAATCGGTCGTTATAATCGAAGTTTGATGACCGGATTTCGTCAATTTCCTGATCTCTCTAACCCAAATTCTGCCACCCAGAAATGTGCCACGCTCGGCTAAGATCATCTCCTCGATTTCACCATTACTTAATTTGACATTTACTTTCCAGAATTCATCTAAATCCCACTTATCTTTGACATATTTGCGATATGTGCAGCAGGCGATTCGCTTTTCCCACATTTTTTGAAAGAAAGAAGGACTGTACCCTTCGCGGTCAAATACCAGCATAAATCTCGTTAGATATGGGTTAATCTTGAATTCTTCTTTACCCGGTTGATTGGGAACATCCTGCAATAATCTAGGAACAATATCATCCTTCAGAACGGCAAGCAAACCTTTATTTTCTGCTTTTCTAACAACGAAAAAAGGAAGACCGAGAAGATCGTTCACCCAAAAATCCGACATTCCGCTTAAACATAATCTTTGTCTCGATAGATAGCGGCGGGGAAGTTTGGTCTGTTTACCATAATATGGTTTGATATGACCATCGACATATAAAGTGCCGGCTGCTTCGGGAACCGCTTCCATCCAATCTTTAGATAACTTCGAACCCCATTCCGAAGCCTGATTTTGAGAAGAAAGATATTCCAATTTTTGACGAAGTGTTTTAACTTCCGGAACTCGATCAAGACCGATTAATTTACCCAATTCGCCAGGCGCTACATTTCGCAGATTTTCCGGTGATTTCAGACGGAGTAAAGCCATAAATGCAATCGTTAGAAACAAATGACGGAGCCCATAAAAACCTTTGTTGAAGTTAAAATATTTTTTCAGATGACGCAGAAGTCCGTTTTCCAGAAGAGCAGGTAGAGCAAAAAGAACTCCGCCAAACGACACATCTTTCAGCCTTTGAAAGCGACTCTCCGCTTCTCCCAGAAGACCTTTTGATGCTAATACTCTTTCCAAAGGACGAGTGCAGGCGCGACCCATTCCCGATTTACTGTCGATTACAATACGATCACTTTTGCTCTCTACATGTTCGTCAGAAGTTTTTTTTTACTCGATGAAGACGATTTTGCTGAATCGCTTTGAGAATGGTATTTTTCTTTACTCCGCTTTTTTGGGAGATGTCTTCCACATCTTCGCCTTCATCGAGTAACTCCTGGATCTCATTTAAACGATCAGGAGTTAACACGGGTGAGAAGCGAGGCTTTCTTTTATTAAAGAAACCGCTCGATCCTTCTGCTTGATATTTTTTCACCCACCGTTTCAATCCCGAACTGCTGATCCCAAAAGCCCGAACAATTTCTGCTTGACTAGCATTGCCACAAATATAAAGCTGGCTTACAAACATTTTAAAGGATTGATAATCGTCTGATGAATGAAGATAAATCGGCATTTGACCGTTAAAATAATATACATAATCTCCTTTTTTGACAAAACCAATCAACTCATTTATCAAAGTTATCTCTTCCGGAAAAAAGGGCAAAAGCATCTGCGGCATAATTACTTTCCTCTTAAATATTTCTGAAAACAGGTTCTTTTTAAAATCTTTTTCAGGCAAGAAAAAAATCGAAATAAGAATGGTAAAACTCTTGAAAATAAAACAATTACAAATTATATCCTATTCTTAGAGGTCAGGGGTTCTGAAATTGGGATACATTTTTTGAAGAGAAATGCTCGTGTATTCCTTTCGTTATGTCTGAAGACCTAGCATTCTGGGAATCTTCAGGAAGAAAAGTGCTTAAAATTCACGGATCTATCAATAATTACGGTTCCATAATAGCTACTACATCAGATTATGATAAATGTAAAGATATTTTAACATCTGGTTTAATTGGAAGTGTTTTAAAAACTATTATTGCCACAAAAACAATTATATACGTTGGTTATTCTTTTAGGGATGACGATCTAGATTACATCTTCAAATTCATCCGAGATGAAATGAAGAACTTACATCGAACATCTTTCTTTGTAACGCCCCATGAAACACCTGAAGAGTTTTTAGACAATTACGGTATGATACATATCTGTACAGATGGGACATATTTTATTTCTGAATTAAAAAAACACGCATGGTGCAATAAAATATTAATACCCGACTCTATCTATGAAATTGGGGATTGTTTACTATCCGAAATGCGTATTGAGCATAAAAAACTACACGAGAATTATAATTGCTATGATAATCCAGAGGTTATTCTGTGCTCATCTTATCAAGATGGTGTAATACATGCACTTGAAAGAATGCAATTTTTAAGAAGTACAGGTGAATATTCCGATCAGCATAAAATCAGCGGCGTATTTAACGCGTACGATTCAATCCGCAAAGAAAAACTTAAACAGAAAAGATATGAAGACGTTGCTTATATAGATGGTTACCAAAGTGCTTTAGGTTTCATATTACTGATTGGACATGGCAATTTTAAGCGTCCATTTCCAAAATATTACATATATGGAATAAAACGTGATACAATAAACTTTTCAGATTATAAAAAAACAGTACCCAATATGCATGAATATCACAAAGGTGCGTATTCGAGAATTAAACGTTTAATTCGGGAGCAAACCAAATATGGCTCAAAAGTCGAATTTCATCATAGACCTATTTTGTAAACATAGCAGGTGCCAAATAATATTCAACATTTATCGGGCTGTATATAAATAAATCTCAACATCTCTGTCGATCTCACCGCGAGAGATCTTCGATGATTTTGCAGTTTGATTTTTTGAAGAATTTGATTGAATTAAGTAGAGAGGACATTAAAAATCCCAACTCTAAATATTATAAAGAAAAAAAGAATATGATAAATTGAAAAGCCAAACACCACAAGCACTTTTGAAATTTACACCAGCCCAAACAAAATCTAAAATTGCATTCGAGAAAAAAACATCTTTCCTGCAGCAGCTCCCGTGTTTCAAATTCCGGGAAAGCGTGTCTCCCTAAAATGAACAATCCAATGTTTTTAAATAAAATAAAGTTTGTGACAATAAGCATGCATTTAGGTGTTTATTGTTAATATTTTTACGGTACGATTTTGAAATGGGGATTAATTTTTTTGAAGGGGGTGACATGACGAACACCCGGCTGTATTTTGCCTATGCCGATAATATGAACGAAGAAATTGTCCGGGATATTTGTCCGGGAGTTTCTTTCGAAGGGGTTGCTGAACTCAAAAACCAGCGTCTTACATTCAACTCGCAGGGCAAAATGACTATTACAGAAGATGGCTCCCACTCGATATGGGGCATTGTGTGGTGTCTTTCGACGAGAGACATTCACCTGCTTGACAAGAAAGAAGTTGAAACTCTCGGCGCGTTTGAAAAAGTCAGCAAACACGTCGATTTTTTAGATGGGCGCAGCGCCGAGGCGTTTTTATATATTACCGGTGTCGGCGGTCAACCCTCGTATAGCCAATCACTTATTGATTTTGTCATTGAACAAGCGCAATATTGGTCGCTGCCCGCTTCATACATCGGTTTCCTGAAGGAGATTCGGGGACAAAACAGCTGATTCGATTATTTCATCAACAATACTTTTTTATGGGCTGTATAGTTGCGGGCGCTCATGCGGCATAAATACATACCTCCGGGCACAGAGACTCCATATGAGTCGGTACCGTCCCATAAAGCTTCATAAATACCAGGGGAATGGTCACCCGACGCAAGCATTTTAATGCGTTTTCCAAGAATGTCGTAGATTGTCACATCTACGGATCCAAATTCTGACACCTCATAGCAAATAGTTGTAATGCGATTGAACGGGTTTGGATAGTTCTGATGGAGGATATAATTCGTTGGCGCGGATTCATCGTAATGTCTTCTATATCCGATTGTCGTAAACACAAACGGGTTTTGATTGCTGTTAGAGGCCCAGGTTTCCTTTCCACTGTTATCAACAGCTGCGACTTTCCAAAAATATTTCGTTTGCCGGTCAAGAGATCCCATTGGAGAATATGATACAATGGCGCTGTCTCCGGAAGAAAGCACGATTTCATTTGTGTTTGTTTGAAAAAGACTGTCCGTGCCGTAGAACAGAATATATTTTAGTTCACTTGCCAG
>JAGLWX010000006.1 GCA_023133185.1 Fidelibacterota bacterium | reverse complement strand
GCCGAACAACTTTCCAATATGTTAATGGGAGCTATTCGCTTGCTAATTACAAGATGGCGCCTTTCCGGTTTTGCCTTTGACCTGAAAAGTGAAGGTAAAATTCTTCGTGATTCATTTAAAAAAATATTAACACGGGAGTAAACGGTGAAAATTATTGATGTTAAAAAACAAGCTGCCATGAAAAATATTCATAACGTAAATGCCGCCAAAGTATATGACAGCGAATTTGCATTAACTGTTCATCTCACATTAAAAGCAGGTGAATCTTTGAAGCCACACATCACACCGGTTGATGTTTTTTTCTACGTTCTCGAAGGCGAGCCGACTATTATGGTTGGCAAGGAAAAACAAAAAGTAAAAGCCGATCATCTTATCGAAAGTCCGGCAAAAATACCGCATTGCATATATAATGAAACTGATCAGATCGTTCGTGTTTTGGTTGTAAAAGTTCCTAAACCAAAGTCGGAAACAAAATTACTCTAATTTTTTTATGCTTAAATGTAAGTAAAGATTTACATACAAGGAGAAACTATGAAAATCAACCTGAACAAACTATTTAAATTTCCTGCCGTTAACCTCATACTCTTACTGATTATTACAGCATTATTTTTTATGGTAATGAAATCAAATTCCAGAATGGAAACCGACCTCGATAAATATATGCCGCAAAATCACCCGGCTTTTGTCTATAGCGATAACGCCGAAGCGATGTTTAATATCAAAGACGGAATTATCATCGCTATCGAAAATTCAGACGGTATCTATAATCACGGGACATTAAGCAAAATTAAAGATATCACCCGTAAGTTGGGAAAAATGCCGGAAATCGAGAAGAATGATATCACATCTCTCTATACTGCCGATAATATCGTTGGAACTGAAGAGGGCATGGACGTTAAGGCGTTTTATAAAAAAGTCCCTGATTCCCCGGAAAAGCTGGAAAAATTGAAGCAAAATGTCAGAAATAATGAAATGATTTTCGGACGTCTTGTATCCGATAATGAAACCGTTTCGGTAATAATTGCCAATATAGAAGACGATGTTTTTTCTCAGGAATTCTATCATCGAATCCTCGAATTGACTGAATCTTATCAGGGACCTGAAAAACTTTATGTTGCCGGTTCGCCCATAGTCGAGGGCACAATGGCTTATCTCGGTCCCAGGGATATGCAAAAGATGGTCCCTATGGTCATTCTAATTATCACTGTCGTACTGCTTTTTGTCATGCGCAGTTTCAAAAATACCTTTTTCACTGCACTTGTAGTTTTATTCAGCACTATCTGGACTTTCGGATTGATGGCTGCTCTCGGCGTTCCTATATACGCGGTTTCAACTATGATACCGGTGATGTTGATTGCTATCGGGGTTGCTTATGGGATTCACCTCTATAGTCATCTCGATCTCTACCTGCTGGAAAATCCCGGCGCCACCAAACAGGAAGCCGTTCTTGATATGCTGAAAGGCATGTGGAAACCAGTCCTGATGACATCGATAACAACAGCCGTGGGTTTTAGTTCCTTACTGACTTCCGAAGTTTACCCCATAAAATATTTCGGACTTTTCACTGCTTTTGGCGTTATGTCGGCAATGCTGTTCTCGTTGTTCTTAATCCCTTCAGGCATACTCGTTTTCGGTTTACCAAAGCGTAAACAGCCTAAGCTCATACAAGATACTTCTCAAAGTCGGCTGGCACACAGATT
>JAGLWX010000059.1 GCA_023133185.1 Fidelibacterota bacterium | reverse complement strand
TGATGAACCGAATGCAGCATGAAGCGGCGTTCAGGATATTTTCCGAAGTCAGGGAAACAGAGCCCTATCATCCGCTTGCTCCCCTAGGTACATTAGCTAACGAGTGGATTGTTAATCAGGAAAAAATTGGATATAAAGCCGGCAATAAGGAATTGATTAATGATATTGAGGGAGTCACTACAGAATACCGAAAGCGAATGGTTATTGACCCGGATAATCCGGAGTTGAGGTACTATCTGGGGCTGACTATGGGAATGAGAGCCCGGGTACAATTGTCAGAAAAAAACTGGGTGGGCGTTCTTATAAATGGTTATAAAGTCATCCGCTATATCAAATCGGCTTTAGAAAAAAGCCCTGACAATCCCGACATCATAATAGCTTTTGGTGTGTTCAATTATTATGTGGGTTTGTCTTCCGGCTTCATGCAAATAGCATCCTGGATTTTACAGATGTCCGGATCAAGAGAGGAAGGACTGGAGCAGATTCAACAGGCAGCCTTAGAGGGGAACTATTCCCGTTACGAAGCGCGGAGTCTGCTGGCATTTATTTATTTGTATCTGGAAGGAGACTATATTTTATCCAATCATTGGGCTTCCATGCTTGAAAAGGAATTTCCTGAAAACCCCTATTATAGCTTTTTATTAGCGGAATCGGAATTACAGACCGGTAATTCCCGGATAGAAACCCATATAAATAAAATATCCGATTGTTTAGATGATCTGAATCCGTATGCTAAATCAGATTATATTCAACGTCTTCAATTATTAAATGGAACCAAAGCCCTGTTGGAAGACGATCTGGAAACAGCAGAACGAGAACTAACGCAATTTATCGAAAATTTTGAATCAGAGTTGGATTATGATCTCGCTAGTGGCTATCTTAGATTAGGTCAGGTTTATGATCTTCAGGGAAAACGGCTGCAGGCAATTGCGCAATATCGGCTGGTGATCGATCTGGATAACCGGACAGTTGCGGTTCGTCAGGCAAAATTCTATTTGGAAGAACCCTTTGTTATAAAAAATTAACGGATATTTTTTAATTGTTATGCCGATGTCATAATTGTAATTTGTACAAATGAATAAAATTGAACGAAAAATTACTCGTATTGTAAACGTCGGAAGTGTTCCGGTTGGCGGCGGTTTTCCTGTCAGCGTTCAATCTATGACCACCTCGAAGACAGCGGATGTTGATGCCCTAATTCGGGAGATTGAATTGTTAGAGACCGCAGGTTGTCAGATCGTTAGAGTTACGGTTCCGGGTGATGATGCAGTAAAGGCATTAACAACTATAAAAAAATCCACATCAATTCCACTGGTTGCGGACATTCATTTTGATTATCGACTGGCATTGGCGGCGATCGACGCCGGTGTCGATAAAATCCGCATCAATCCGGGAAATATCGGCGGCAGGGACAGGGTAAAACAGGTTCTGACAGCTGCAAAAGCTGCACATGTACCCATTCGCATCGGTGTAAATTCCGGTTCACTTGAGAAAACATTGCTGGACAAATACGGCCATCCTACTGCTGAAGCAATGCTTGAAAGCGCCTCTCGTCATATTGACATCTGTTTGGAAAATAACTTCGAGGACGTTATTGTAGCGCTCAAATCCAGTAATGTCAATCTTATGATTGA
>JAGLWX010000058.1 GCA_023133185.1 Fidelibacterota bacterium | reverse complement strand
GGACCACCCTGGCAGGGAACAATTAAGTCTGCTATCGGCATTGGAACGCTGCTATCCGAAGGGATCGGTGATACGATCCGGGTATCACTGACTGATAATCCTGTTCAGGAAGTTCGAACAGGATTTGAGATTTTAAAATCTCTGAATTTAATTCAACGGGGAATTACCATCATTTCCTGTCCAACCTGTGGTCGGGCGGACGTGGATATTTTAGGAATTGTGAAAGAAATCGAAGAACGTACCCGTAATATCAAAAAACCAATTTCTGTAGCGGTAATGGGATGCGCCGTAAACGGACCCGGTGAAGCCCGGGAAGCCGATATTGGTATCGCAGGTGGTAAAAATGTATTTCTGTTATTTCGAAAAGGAACAATTATAGAAAAGATTCCGGAGTCCCAAGCTGTTGACCGGCTCCTGGAAGAAATAGAAATATTTTCGGTATCGGATCCTTTATCCGACACTATCGAGGAGGGAACGTGATGAAAAGAGCTGTTTTAATTGCAATGATCGTTGCTGCATTC
The DNA here is from genome assembly GCA_023133185.1 of Fidelibacterota bacterium. GTDB lineage: Bacteria > Fidelibacterota > UBA2242 > UBA2242 > UBA2242 > UBA9312. The sequence continues at coordinate 6,150 of JAGLWX010000058.1, read as the reverse complement.
GGACTTGCCCGGGCACAGGATGTGATTCAGAGTAGAGATTTTGATTATACATCATACGGTCAAATGATTTACTGGAAAACGTTGACGGAAGAGGAAAAAAAGGTTTTTCTGCACTCCTATCTTTACCGGACTCATGAAATCGCCCAGCAGATGAAACGAAACCGTAAACTTAAATCGTCAGCAGGCAAATATGTTGATGAATTAGCCAATCCGGTTTACAAAATATTTCAAGATCTGGATAGCAAAAAAAAGAAAGACCTGATCGAATGGATCGATATATTTTACCGGAATGAATTCAATCATAATGAGAGTTTTTACAATGCATTGACATATGCCTTTCAGAAGCTGAAGACCGGTAAAGAATCGATGAACGATGTTTATAAACGGGCTTACAAACAATAATACAAACTGTTTTTAGCATTTTAACGATTTACCGGGCTATACTTTTTCATGAACCGATCCAATCTTCCTTATCAATATTATATAGAATATTTCTTTCTTTTCTGGCTGAACAGACTTCTGCCGCGCCTATCCCATTTCCAACGGCTCCGGTTTGCGACGATTCTGGGATGGCTGATATATCATTTCTTACCCTTTCGAAAAAAGGTTGTCCTGACCAATTTAAGAAGGTCCTTCCCTGAAAGATCTAATCACTGGCATAAAGACATTGCCCGAAAAACTTATCTTCATATTGCCAGAGTATATTTCGACCTGTTCGCTTTATTTCAAGTAAGTAATGACCGTTTTGAACAAGTGGTTAAGTCTGTTAATTCTGAGGTGGCTGATGATGCTCTGAAAGAAAATAGAGGAGTGATCGTCATCCTGTTCCACTTTGGCAACTGGGAGCTGGCTGCGGATTGGTTTGCCCGCAAAGGTTATAAGGTTGCCGCTGTAGCGGCGCGCTTGAAAAATCCACTGGCTCACAGACTGATATTTGAGACGCGCATGAAGAATGGATTACAACTATTCAAGAAGGGCAAAAGGGGAAATATCAAGATTATAAGATACCTTGAAAAGGACCACATTCTTTTTATGATAGCCGATCAGGATGCCCGGAAGAATGGTATCTGGATCAAGTATTTCAATCAGTGGTCTTCCAGTTTTCGGGGACCGGTATTGTTCGCTCAACGCCGGCAAAGCCCGGTGATTCTATGTACTTGTCTGATGGACGGCAATGGTAAATACAACATCCATTTCGAACGATTTTCAATGGAAGTTCCGAAAGAAAATGAGCAAGAATCCCCGGTTCATTACCTGACCCAATCTTACACCAATTATTTTGAAAATCTGATCCGGCAATATCCGGAACAGTATTACTGGTTCCACCGCCGCTGGAAAACAAAAGTCCCTAAACATATTGCAGAGAACGACAGGTAATATAATGAAACCTTTGATTGTGAAATTACGATACCTTGATGTGGCTGGAAAGGCGCAAATATATGACGCCCTCCAATCAGGGCAGATCATCGCATATCCTACCGACACGATTTACGGTCTGGGTATTGATATTTTCAACCCGAAAGGTATTGATAAACTCTTTTCCCTGAAAGGACGGGACAGCAACAAACCGGTCAGTATTTTATACAGCAATGTGAATCGGGTGTTAACGGATTTTCAGAATCTTAATGAATATCAGCAGCGCGCCGTCAGATCGCTGATGCCCGGTAAAGTAACTTTACTGTTACCGGCGCCTTCCAAAAAGCGTTTTCCGGATACTTTTATCCAGGAAAGTTACATTGGCGTTAGAGTCGTTGATCTGCCGGCATTGAACAATCTTATTGACGGTTATCCTCACCCTATTTCCACAACCAGTTCCAATCCGACGGATCTCCCACCCGCAAAAAATGTGCAGGAAATTATCGATTATTTCGGATCGGAATTAGCCGTGGTTATTGATAATGGAAAGGCAGATAGTACCAGATCGTCAACGGTAATAAAACTCTACGACGATTCCTGGGAAATTTTGCGGGAAGGCGCTGTAAGCCAGTTACAGATAGAAATTTCTCTCAGTAAAATAATGCGACCATAAAAACCATCATCAATCGAAAATAATATGAATAATTTATCCCAAAACAATTTAAAATTCTTACCGTCGGTACAGCGGGTCTTGGAATCTCTTTCCGACGACGCGGCTTCGATAAAACAGGCATACCTGACGGTTTTAGTCAGGGAAGAACTGGAATCATTACGCAACCGGATTCAGTCAACCCGGTTCAGGCTGAAATCCAGGGATCAGGCGCTGACATTGATCTGTAATTCAGTCATTATGCAAATTCAGGAACTCACGACCACTCCCATTAAAAAAGTCATCAATGCCACCGGCGTAGTACTGCATACCGGTCTTGGAAGAGCGCCTTTAGGTGAGCGTTCTTTACAATTTCTGATGAATATCGCATCGGGCTACCTGAACCTGGAATATGATCTAAAGAGTGGAAAGCGCGGGGAGCGCCTGAATTTGACTAATAAATACTTATGTCTGCTAACTGGCGCCGAAAGTTCTGCCGTCGTGAATAATAATGCCGCGGCAGTGATGATCGTCCTGAACTCACTTGCATATCGTAAAGAAGTTATCGTTTCAAGAGGCGAACTGATTGAAATCGGCGGCTCATTCCGCCTGCCCGACGTGATGAAAAAAAGCGGCTCTAAGATGGTTGAAGTCGGTACAACTAACCGAACTCACCTGCGGGATTATGAGAATGCGATCAGTCCCAAAACCGGCGCGATTCTCATTGCCCATACATCCAATTATCGGGTTGAAGGCTTTACGGCAAAACCACCGGAACCGGATATTGTTGAACTTGCCCATAAAAACAATATTCCCGTTATCATGGATCTGGGAAGCGGTGCATTAATTCCAACCGGCAGTATGGGATTGCCGGAAGAGCCACTGGTGTCTGACGCAGTTTCCGCAGGTTTTGATGTGGTTACATTCAGTGGCGATAAATTGTTAGGCGGGCCTCAGGCGGGGTTGATCGTCGGGAAATCTCCGTATATTAAAAAAATCCGCAAAAACCCGCTGATGCGAGTAATGCGCTGTGATAAAACCATTTTCAGCCTATTGACATATACCCTGAGTAAATACATCCTTAATAAAAAAACACCGGGGGTCGTAGCCTACTCCTTGCTCACCCGGTCAAGAAACCAATTGCGGAATATGGCTCAACAGGTGGTCGAAAAAATCCAGCATCGGCTGCATGATCGTTTGACTGTTGAAATTTGCGACACCTTTACTGAAGCCGGCAGCGGTTCCATGCCCATCGAGACGATTCCCAGCGTGGCGATTCGGATCAGCGCCGATCGAATTTCAGAAGAAAAGCTTGCCAGACTATTTCGTCAGCAGGACCCGCCGGTTGTAGGATATCTCAAAGAAAAACGGTTTTATCTGGATCTGATGGCGGTTGCCGAAAAGGAACTGATTTTCATTCAGAATGCCATAATCCATGTAGCATCTCAAATTAAAGCGAAATAACTCAGTTACGATATATGCGCCCCATTATAATTGGAACAGCCGGACATATCGATCATGGGAAATCCACGTTGATCCGGGCGCTGACCGGAACCGATCCGGATCGTCTCAAAGAAGAAAAACAGCGGGGCATGACGATTGACATCGGCTTCGCCTTTCTGACAAAAAATATCGCTTTTATCGATGTGCCCGGGCATGAGCGCTTTATTAAAAATATGGTTACAGGCGCCAGTACAGTCGATACGGGACTGCTGGTGATTGCCGCTGACGACGGCATCATGCCCCAAACCCGCGAACACCTCGATATTTTATCCCTACTGAATATATCCCGCGGTTTAATTGTGATTACTAAAATCGATACGGCGGACGCAGAGTGGATCGATCTGGTAGAAGAAGAGCTACGGGAACTAGTCAAAGGAACCTTTTTACAGAATGCGCCTGTTTTTCGGGTTTCTTCAGTAAAAGGAACCGGGATTGCGGAATTAAAAGACTATTTTCTAAAATTACCCGAACATGTGATTGATTCAAAAACAGACCCGGAACTTTTCAGGCTTCCTGTTGATCGCGTATTCGTATCGAAGGGTTATGGCACAGTGGTCACCGGATCGGTGATCAGCGGACAGGTCAGTGTCGGTGACGAACTGGAAATCCTGCCTTTGCAGAAACCAGTCAAAGTACGAGGAATCCAATCTCACAATAAATCAGTTGATAATATTTCCACCGGACACCGGGCGGCGATTAATATTCAGGGTATCGAGCGCCGTCAGATTGAAAGAGGATTTGTCCTAGCTACACGCGGCTACTTCAAACCCAGTAAATTAATCACCTGCTCAGTATCGGCGCTGCCCTCGGCGCCGGATTTGGTGTATAACGCCCGTGTTCGGGTACATATCGGAACCGGCGAGTACCTGGCGCGGATCCGTTTAATTGGAAAAGATAAACTGCTTCCCGGCGAATCAGCTATCGCACAGTTGGTATTTGACAGTGAAATCCCGGCTGGTTTTCAGGACCGCTTTATCATCCGTCAATACTCGCCCATGATCACTATTGGCGGTGGCTCTGTGCTCGAAGTTCAATCTGCTCCGCTGCGTAAAAAAGACATCCAGGTGGCTCAATCTCTCGCTGCGTTGAATAATGCAAACCCTCTCACAGTAGTTCGTTGGCAGCTTGAATCCAGTCCGACCGAGGTTTTGACAGAACACACGCTGGCTATGCGCTTATCGTGCCATGACGATATCATTCAAAAGCATCTCGATGAATTGAAGCGGGAAGATGCGGCAGTTCAAATTGAAAACGCCTGGTATACCACCAAAATTCACAATAATCTAAAATTGGAATTTCTTAAGCTGATCCGGCAATATCATAGACACAAACCTTTATCTCCGGGACCGGTTAAAACTGAAATCTTCGGAACCGTTAACATTTCGCCGGTTCTGGGAAATTATCTGTTGAAACAATTGAGTGATAAGCAACGGATCAAAATCACGGGTGATAGAATAGCTATGGCGGACTTTACAGTGGATTTTTCGGAAGCACAGCAGCGCTTTATTAACCGGCTGGATGAGACACTGCAAAATTCCGCTTTCAATCCTCCCGATTTGAAAAAGATTAATCAATCTTCCAATCTGCCGGAAAAAGATATTCAAATGATTATCGCCTGTCTGCTGGATCAGAAACGCATCGTACAGATCGATAAGGATAAATTTCTACATTCCGAAGTCGTGGAAAAAGGTATGTCGCTGATTCGGAAATATTTAATAAATAAAAATAGGGCAACTGTCAGCGAACTGAAAGAGGTCTTGCAAACCAGTCGCAAATGGGCAATCCCGATATTGAATTATTACGACCGAATTGGGTTAACGGTGCGGCTCAATAACATGCGAATGTTAAGTTAAATATCTATGGAAAAACCGATGATAATCGGTGTGCTCCAAAACAATTTCTAATATAACCGGCGATTCCTTATATTTACAGCCAGGCTAAAATGACGAATAAGAAGGACCATATCGACGAATCAACTCCCGTAATGCGGCAATTCAGCGCTATCAAAGCCAAATATCCCGACGCCCTGCTGCTCTTCCGTATGGGCGATTTCTACGAGACCTTCCGGGAAGACGCCAAGACCGCCGCAAAAATCCTGAATATTACTCTGACCAAACGCGCCAACGGCAAAGCCGCCACCGTTCCATTAGCCGGCTTTCCTTATCACGCACTTGATAATTATTTGCATAAATTGTTGAAAGCCGGGCTGAAGGTCGCCATTTGCGAACAGGTAGAAGATCCCAAACTGGCAAAAGGAATTGTCAAACGGGAAGTGGTGGAATTGGTCACACCGGGAACTGCGATTACCGACAATTATCTGGAAAATGAAAAAAATAATTACCTTGTCTCAATTATTTATGATGATAAAATAGCCGGTATCGCTACGATTGATGTTTCTACCGGTGAATTTTTCTTGTCCGAGACGCCCTTGGCAAGATTGAAAGAAACCGTTCTATTGCTACAGCCATCGGAGATTCTCTGTCCTGAACGGCAGCAGAAAGAAGTTTCCGATCTGTTTCAACAGCAGGTTCTGCGGATTACATCGATGGAAGACTATTTTTACTCTCACGAAATGGCATACGAAACCCTGATTCATCATTTCAGAACACAATCTCTGAAAGGGTTCGGCTGTGAAAAAGCGA
>JAGLWX010000057.1 GCA_023133185.1 Fidelibacterota bacterium | reverse complement strand
AATGCCTTTATATTACCAGGTATCTTCGATTGATGACGCCGGAAACGAAAGTCCTAAAACAAATGAAGCCCTGGTAAATGCCACCAATCTCAGCTGGTATGTAAATGTACGAGCCGACCTTGGCGGAGATATCAATGATAATGACAATTTTCTTGGCGTTGCTAATGACGCCACAAATGCTTTTGATGTAAACTATGATATTCTGGAACCGCCCTTTCCGCCTAATGGATACGTTGCGCTGTATTTTCCGCATACCGGGTGGAATCATGCGCTTGGCGATAACTTTACACAGGATGTAAAACCGGATATTGCTCTCAATGATACACTTCAGGTATGGAATTTTGATGTTATTTCCGATCAGGCGGGAATGGTTGATTTAACATTTAATCTTAGTGAAGGATTTCCTGAGAATGCCACAATTATTTTAAAGAATATTAAAACAAGTGAATCATTTCTCATCGCGGATGGAGCTACAGTATCATTTGCGATTGCTACTGGAAATACGGAAAGTTTCACAATCAGCATCGGAAATAACGTTCCGAATAAACCGTTAGATGTTTCATTAAACACGCCATCCACGACCGGGTTTGCATCTTTAACATGGACTGACAATTCGGAGATTGAAAAAGGTTATATTGTTTACAATTCAGCTGACGGCACAAGTTTCAGTTTTGTTGATTCTTTACCGGCAAACAGTATTTCATTTACAGGGGACGCATTGACTAATCTTGATATTAACACGCAGTATTGGTTCAAAGTTACTTCTTATAATGTAGCGGCGGAAAGCGAAGGCGCTATAGATAGTTTATATACGCTTTCTAATATTCCTTCTACGCCTATTATCACAGATTCAACTCTCACAACAATAAGTATATCCGTTGATGAGAACAATAATCCGGTCAATACCGAATTTGCCATTGGAATTACAGGCGGGAGCTTTGGTCAGACCACTCATTACGTTCAATCAGACGGTTCAGTATTAGAAGCCACATCCCAATTTTGGGCTGCTAAGGAAACCTGGGGAACAAAAACTGTAACCGGATTGATTCCTGAAACGTTTTACTCTTTCAAGGTGAAAAGTAGAAATGGCAACAATATAGAATCACAGTTTGGACAGTCCGCCTCAAAATCCACAGGCAGTTATCCGACTGTTTCACTGATTAATCCTGTCGGTCCGGCAATTTTACAAAGTAATTCAACTTATTCTGTAAATTGGATATTGAGCAATCCGTCATTTGTCGATAGTGTCTTTGTGTATTATTCATCTGATAGTGGAACGACGTATGACCTTTGTAAATCTTTGAGCAATGTAAATACTTGCAGTTGGACTACACCATCGGAGTACCTGAACTATGGCGGCAAAATTAAGGTATCAATCAAAGATGAATCCGGTCAATACAGATATGATGAAAGTTATCGATCTTTTGTCGTTGTGGGAGACAGTTTATCAAATTCTGTTCAAACGGGATGGACGCTCTGGGGCGTTCCTTTATCACCTTATGTAAGTTCAATCACGGATAATCTTGGTGATGACTTCAGCGGCGGATGGTGGTCTTTTGACTATCTGAATGGAGGTTATACTATAAATAGCGCTTTAATAGCAGGCGAAGGCTATTGGCTTGCCACAGACGCCGACGCTGTTTTGGATGTAAAGGGTCAGCCGGCGACCTCTGCGACAACATTTGATTTGACAAAAGGATGGGAACTGATAACAAACCCATTAGTCACTGACGTCAATAAAGATAGTTTACTTGTTACAAAAGACAATAGTACAATTTCTTTTTCTGATGCTGTAACCAATGAATGGATTTCCAGTGTATTCTACCACTACAATCCATCGCTTGGCGGTTATGAAATGTGTGATATACTTGAACCATGGAAAGGCTACTGGTTTGGTGTTGCAGATTCCGGTGTTTCCGTTACCTTTACAATTCATTCGGTTTCTGATCAATTAGCAAAATCAAATCAGTTGGCAAAATCAACAGTTTCCGATACCGGCTGGACTGTACAGTTAGAGATTAATGCCGGTTCTGTTCAAGATATGGCTCTGTTTGGTGTGGATAAAAATGCTACCGATGATTTTGATACTTTTTTTGATACGCCAAAACCGCCAATACCTCCAAGTCCTGACTATGTTTATATGAGTTTTAAACATCCTGACTGGCATCCGGTTTTTGGAGAAAATTATGTAGTTGACATCAGAAGTCCTTTAGGAGATTCAGATATCAAAGAATGGATGGCACAGCTTATTTCAACAGTTGAAGATGAACCTATAACGATCTCATGGACTTTGGAAGATTTTCCTGAAGATATTGATTTAGCGCTTGATTTAGGAGCGGGTTTAATTAATATGAAAGAGCAGGATAATATTGAAATTTCTTATAGCAGTGAAGCAATATCATGCATCTTCAAAGCAGGTGAATCGTTATTATCCATTTTTGATGAAAATGTTATCCCAAAAGAATTTTCATTACTACAGAATTATCCAAATCCATTCAATCCAACGACGACAATTTGCTATGGATTACCTGCAACAAAAATGGTATCCCTAAAGATTTATGACATTAATGGCCGAATTGTCGCTAGTTTAGTAAATGAAAAGCAACAAGCCGGATGGTATAGTGTACAATGGAATGGTTTAACAGAATCGGGAAATTCATTAAGTACAGGTTTGTATTTTTACAGGATTCAGGCAGGAAATTTTTCCGAAGCGAAGAAAATGTTGTTTATCAAGTAAGTAAATTGCAGTTGCTATCGAAAGAATGGCCAAACAGATTTAATTTGGACAAATTGAAGTTTACGGAATAGCGATAGTAGTAAAACCATGTGAGGAATTATAAAAACAGGTATAATAGACAAAAAATGGTTGCTGAAATAGCGGTAATCGATTAATATTATCAGGGGCAGGCTGTTATCGACCTGCCCTTTTTTTATAAACCCACAATCCCCAAGCGAACTACGCCCGCACTGAGAGAGGACTACCGTATAAGCGCAACTATTTTTTCATTTAGATAAAGAGAGAGCGGGAAGGTTTGTTGGCATTTGGCAATACCCAAAGGATTTTGTCCTTTATATTAACCTCCCCGCATCTATTACACCCCTTTATTTTCAGAAGAAAAGCGGCGATTTGTTGATGTAAGGGGTTAATCAACTTATGATAAATATCCACCGCTTTTCTAATATTTTGAAAATAGCATGTACTAAAAACCATATAAAATGCTCTCTTGGCATTTACCGTTATTTAACGATTGGAGTGTAAGGAATATTTTCCTGAATGTCAAGAAAAGCGCTTTATTGAGTGTAAAAAAATAAAAAACAAAAGGAGTTCCACTATGAACACAACTATCCCCGGGCAAACTACGCCTACACTGGATGAGATATTATTACCAATAACTAATGAACAGGACGATGATTTGTCGCCTTTTGAATTCAATGATTCACCGGAGAAAGACTTTTCCCCTGATCCCGGTGATCTGCTCGACATTACAGATTTCTTCAAAGCCGATGTCACAGTCATGAAGCTCATCTACCTGCAGGATCGCATGGATGAGATCAACGATCTGTACCACAAAGAACTGGATCACCTGAACCGTTGGAAAGAGCAGCGTACTGCTATCTTACAGCGTCAGTATAACTTCTTCAACCGATCACTTGAAAACTGGCTGGCAGTCTCAAACCGGAAATCCGCCAACCTGCCCCACGGCAACCTGATATTCCGTAAGCAACCGCCCCATGTGGATATCCTGAATGAGGATACGGTGTTGAAAACAGGTCTGTTTGTACGGATAAAGAGATTACCTGACATGGCTGCTATTCTGAAACATTACAAAGCCACTGGCGAAATCCCGGATGGCTGCGACATTATTGAACCGGAACCAAAGTTCTCAATCAAACTAACTCCTGGAAAGGAGCATGCCAATGTAAGGGCTCAAGATCCAAATCATTAACGAAATGCTGGAAAAATCCATCGCCCTTGTAGATTCTGTATTGGTACAAGCGCCTTAAGACCGGTTTACGGAGATAATAAACAGATTAGAGAATAAGTATAGAATATCTTAAGTTTGTTGTGCAGAGAGCAAATTTGAGCGGTTTTAGGTTCATTTTACCCACAATAGATGATTCTTCAATGTCTTTTGTTAGCTGTCATTGATTGATCTAAAACTGCTTTGCATGAAGAAAAAATAAAGGGAGTGTTATTTTTAAATCATTTCTTCAAATAATCACTGTAGTTATCAATTCGTTACAATAACACTACCCATGATTTTGGAGGTGATTAACATTAAAGATTTTTATTGAAAATTATTCCTTTTGGGTAAGTATATTTCTGTTATTAAAAGGAATTGATATTAAAAATCCGTATACGTCGTATACGAATCGGTTTGGTTTTGCTTGATTCTATTGTCATTCTTGATCAAGGAAGCGATCCGGAAACAGTATGAGGAGGCGTCCAATGACAGGTAAAATCAGATTTGCCGATACGGATAATCCGCCGGGTTATCAAAAGCCCAGATGGGACGTATTGAGGATCAAGAAGATGAGCGCCGGGAATTTTGGTTGAATCTCATAGTGAGTTTTCTGATGGTGTTCGGAGCAATTTCATTGATAAAAGAAGTTGTGATCTTTCTAGTTAATCAGAAAAAAGGGGCTAATCCCTTTTTTAGCTTTAAAGCATTCAATAAACTGATTTCCACCGTACAAATGGAAGCCTGAGGAAACCGGGTTATGGGATATTTTCAACTTAAAATCTTGTAGCAAAATCAAAAAAATTAATTATTCACCCACAAAAATCTGCGATGAACATATTTTCTTCCTAAATTGATGAAAATATTATGCATCTTTACTTCAAAGGAATAAATTACATATAGAGGAAATGCCTACTTGACTGGTTAAGATAATTAAAAGGTTCACTATGATTAAAAATGAGAGTCAAAATGCCTGGGACGGGAAGTATCGAATTGACGATACGATGTTTGACAAATACTCCTATTTTGAAATTAGAAAAAGAATTAATAAAGGTGAAACAAAACATGACGAGTTTAAAATCGTTTTAGAAAAAATAATCCGGGATTTACAAAAAATATTACCCATCTTACCTGTTGAATTCTATAACACCAAAATAACTGATTTTGAGAATAATTTTCCACAAATAGACGTTTATAATAGTAGCCAGCATGATGAAAAAAACATTAATTACTATATTGGAGCATATAAAGACAAAATCAGTCATATTCATGAGTTTATTGACGATAAAGATTTAGTTGTTTTTCATTACTTCGATTTTAATATGCGTCGGATGTTAGATTCTGAAAAGTGTATGCAGGATGGATATTTAGAATATATCTTTAATTATTGGCAAGCCCTAAGAGTACGAATTGAACAAAAAATACTCCCAAATTTTAAGGAGGTGCTTGTCGACTTAAATAATGACGAAATGCTTGAAACTCATACAGAGCCGATAAAGGTTAATTGGGATAAACCATTATATCAATTGGCAGTTGATTTAAGACTACAAGCCGATGAAGATGGAATTACTTATAATGAAGCCTATCGAAGAGCGGCAAAACAATACACTTTCAAGGACAAACCGCTTACTTTTGAGAAAATCAAGCGGGCATGGGATAGCGCGCACAGTAAAGGCAATGCATAAAAACCGGCTTACTTTTTAGCATACTTTTAGCATACTTTTAGCATAGCAAAATAAATATTCTCCGTTAATAGATTAATCGTGTTGCTTGAAATTAACACGGAGAATCTAACAGATGGAATTTATTCACATTCGAAAAAATCGGGTCTATATCAATGCTGATTCCGATAAAAGAGAATCGGAAATCCGCAAGATAGTTGAAAAACTACTTGAGGCAATCAAGCAGATTCAGGCGGAGCTGCACTAATGGTTCGTGAATGGATTGTATTACACCCAATAAAACCACCGAAAGAATCCGATCATCACATTCCTGATGTCTATGACATTTCCGACAGCGTAAATTGGGCAAATAAAGCTGTCAACACCCTGTCAGTATTCCGGCGTGCGGATTCAGGTATTGTGGAAATTCACGTCCGCAAAATCAGATTCAAGGAATGCGGGCGCGTTGGAAGTACCGAACTGATTTATAATAGCCTTTCCGGTAGGTATATCGATGGCAGAAAAAAGAACTACAGATGCCATCGTTGAATGAAATTTATGAAAAGTTAATATCGATTGAAAACACCTTAATGGGAGTATGTTCAAAATGGCTAACCGTCAAAGAAGCGGCTACTTATGCCCGAGCTAGTGAAAGTAAAATGAGGAAATTAATCCATACTGGTAAACTTCCGGTCAACCGACTTGATGGAAAAATTCTAATAAACAGAAAAATGTTAGATTTGTTCATAATCTACGGTACAGCAAAGCCGACTAAGCGTCAACGCGAAGCAGTGGAATTCATTTTTTGATATTAATGAAATGCCAAAAATCCCGTTTTTGCCGTATATGAAATTCGAAGATTAAAAGAATTATATAAGATAGGAGGATATAATGGCAGGTATGAGAAAGATGAAAGGAAAATATTACGTGCGAGTGCGAATTGGTGGTAAGGAAAAATTATTGCCGACAGGAACAAGTTTTAAGCGGGATGCTGAAAAAGTACTTCGAAAAATACAACAGCAAGAGCTGGAAGTCAAACAACGATTACGGTCAGAAATTGATGGCGTGTCAAGCAAGGTGGCAATTTTAGAGGGTATAAAATATTTTGAAAAAAATGTTGGACCGGAACGCAATTTACAGGAAACCACCGTGTACACATATAAACTGGCAATGAAGGATTTTATTAAGGCCTTGGGAAAATTGTTGTATTTCGATTGTATCCAGAAAAAACATTATTCGATGTTAGTTAATCACTTGCAGAAAAACTATAACAACACTACGACGAATATCCGTCTGCGGGCTATCAGGGCTATGTTGAATTATCTCCTTGAAAAAGAAATTATTGACAAACTTCCATTTAAGGTAAAGCAGATAAAAATTGACCAAGGCCTGCCAAAATTCATTAAGCCCGAGGAACTGGAAAAAATTTATGAAAAAGTACTAGATGCACGCCTACAGGCAATATTTCGGGTTTATGAAGCAACCGGTATGAGAGTTGGAGAGTTAAGATATTCACACCGGGAGGAAGAATTTGTCATTATTGAAAAAGCCAAGAATCGGAGGTCTCGGATTATTCCAATCCCACTAGAACGAATTCCCGATTATGACCTTGCGAAGGAGTTGGATTGGTCGGTAAGCTGGATTTCCCACAGTTTTACACTTGCCTGTAGAGACGCAAAATTACCCGGGAAAACAATACATTGCCTGCGCCACACGTTCGCAATGCGTAAACTGATGGAGACAAACAATATCAGTATCGTGCGTGAATTGTTGGGTCACAGTTCAGTTAAAGTGACTGAGATCTACACACAGTTTCCCCGCGAATATCTTGCACAGGTTTTCAAGGATCGGAATGTCAATAAAATCCCGGAAAACCATCCGCGAACGGAGGCATGAAAATGTTGAAAAGTGCAATAAAATTGGATACAGACCGGATACTATTCAGAAACTTCGACGGGGAGCATGGAATCCTACATCCTGTGCTTATAATTTTTATATCAATAAATCGAATATGAGAATACTAACAAAAAAAGAGGAAAACGTTGAGCAAGTGATCCCAGTATGGATTGGAGCACTTTACATTATACAGCAACGTATAAAAAGATACCTAAGGATTATTACAGTTACTTAAATGAGATTTTAGAGGATGTTAATAATCCGGATGTATTCATAAAAGGGTTTTTTCATAATAGTGTCTGATGGCATACGTGAGACGTTTATTAACCAACATAAAGAAAAAATATACTGACAGACAAATTGCGAAATGCGTCTGTCTAGTGGTTTTCTCCTGTTATTGGAAAATATTCCCATTTGTTCTCACATTATCTCAATCAGTGCATTTGAAGGGAAAACTCCCTTAGACCCATTGTAAAATCTCTTAAAATAAACAGAATTGGGTTCAAGTTGGTGTAAAATATCACAATATCTTGCCTTTAAGCTTCTTGAGGGATTTTTCTGCATTTTTACGCACTTACTCAACAAATTACACATATTGTATATTTATTATTTGCATGGACTTATTATGGGTATTGTGTTAATATCGCAGCAGATGTGAATCAATTATTGTGAGTGACACTTTTATTACCAGATATGTTTCGGAAATTCCCGACAGCATTGATATACTTTCATCAGTAGTGACATTAGCGATGCTATATTTCGCTATGGAATAATCAAGATACGCGCAATTATTAATCAGATTTAATTTGAGTGTTTTCTTGTATTTTATAGCAGTAATCAGATTGCAAAATACAGGTTTATACGAAGATTGGTTCTGAATAATTTCAGAATTGGTTTTCGGTTTAAGCAGAGCAACGATTGTTTTCGTAAATTTTCGGGATATATACGATATGCAGTACTCCTCGGGCACAATTCTCGTAATTAATACCTATTACGAAAAGTTTTTCTTGCATTTTAAAATAAATCTGTTGATATTCGAAAACGATTACGTTAATTTTTATGAGTGTGTTTGAAATAATGAGACGGTAAAACAGGTAATTAACAAGAGAGAATCAATCAGATAAACAGCGAAAATGTTACGAAAACTACAGAGAATTTTGAAGATAGGGGTAAACAAATCGTAATAACCATCAAAGATATTGCCCGGGAAGCGAATTGCTCTTTGGCGACTGTTTCCAAAGCCATAAATGGTAAAAGAGATATCAGTGAAAAGACCCGCAGGCGTATCCTGAAAATTGCCGAAGAGCATAACTTTGTCCCAAATTCTTTTGGAAGAGGGCTGAAAAAACAAAGGACCGAGAATGTTGGTGTCATTTTCTGCCGGGAATCCAAGCCTTTGTCTTTGAATCCGTTTTATTCAAGGGTATTAGAAGGTATTGAGGCTGAGCTGGCTATAAATAATTATAATCTTGTTTTGCACTTGTTGCCGGAAGTATACCGTTGTGAATATCCGAAAATGCTTAAAGAACGCACAGTGGATGGTGTTGTTCTGGTTGGTGTTTTACAGGAAAAATTTATTAACCAACTTCGTAATCAAGAAATACCTGTCGTACTCGTAGATCCAAAAATAACAGTTGATGAATTCAGCCAGGTTTTAATTGATAACGAGCACGGGGCTTTTCAGGCGGCTCAGTATCTGATTAATAAGGGGCATCGTAAAATTGCGTTTATATCGGGAGATTTAGACCGTCTAAGTTTCCGGCAGCGGTTTGAAGGATATAAAAAAGCCCTGCGCCATTATCGGATTCCGATTGTAGATGAATTTATCCGGACCGGAGGGCTTGAGCAGGGATATGATCATGTTAAGGCATTGCTGGCATTACGGGGGCGCCCAACTGCTATTTTCGCAGCTAACGATATCAATGCTATTTACGGCTACAAAGCTGTAAAAGACAGTAAGTTAAGATTACCTGACGACATCAGTATTATTGGGTTTGATGACATTGAACTGGCAAAAATTGCAAGTCCACCACTGACGACTATCCGGGTTTACAAGGAAGAGATGGGTTCAATCGCAGTGCGGAATCTATTGAAAATTGTTAATAAAGAAACTGTAAATCCGATTACAACACTGATACCAGTCAGGATGATTGAGCGTGAATCCGTTACTACGAGAGATGAAAAATGAATCAATATAAATTAGGTCACTTAATACTTAAGGGTGACTAAAAAAGTATGAGAGGCAAAAAAATTAGGAGGAACTCTTATGAAGTGTTTATTTACATGGTTCGTTGGATTGGTAATTGTCCTGTCGGGAGTTGCGGGTGCCCAGATAATTGCTGATTTTGAAGTCGGAACTAACGATTTCTATGACAATGGTTGGGGCAGCGGTCTGACCAGCGTGACCCAAGTAGCTGACCCGAGCGGAATGAGTGACGGTGTCCTCGCTGTTGAATATAACGGCACTGACAAAGGTATAATTCAAAAGGATAATGTCGATCCGATGGGAGCACAGATTATCACTTATTTTCTTTATCTGCCCGCAGATATCCCGGATTCGATTTCCTTTAAACTCTGGGCTCAGGATAAGGGTACATGGTCCTGGACACAGGTTGTTTATTATGCCTATGAAATTCCAAAGCAAGTTTGGTATCCGTTGAATTACAATATGGAAGCAATGTATGCAGATCCCAATGTCAGTTTTGATCACTATGCCAATGACATTGGCAAAATGGGAATTGAGTTTGCTAGCTGGGATGAGCACGACGCCGATAAAGACTGGTCTGGCACAATTTATGTGGATAATGTTAGTCTGTTAGGTGCAATGCCGGTGGTATTCGCTGACTTTGAGACCGGAACCAACGATTTTTATGACAATGCTTGGGGAGGCGGATTGACCAGTGTAACTCAGGTCGCTGACCCGAGTGGGATGAGTGACGGTGTCCTGGCTGTTGAATATAATGGTACAGATAAAGGCGTTATCCAAAAAGATAATCTCGACGGCAGTGGTGGGCAGGTCATGGTATATTATATCTATCTCCCGGCCGATACACCGGATTCGATTTCCTTTAAACTCTGGGCTCAGGATAAGGGCACATGGTCCTGGACGCAGGTTGTCTATCATGCCTATGATATTCCGAACGAAGTCTGGTATCCAATCGTATACAATATGGAAGCCATGCGGGTTAATCCCGATATTAGCTTTGACCACTTGAATTACGAAATCGGCAAAGCAGGAATTGAGATTGCCAATTGGGATGAGCACGATGCTGATAAAAGCTGGTCTGGTACAATTTATATCGACAATGCTTCTTTTCTTGGCACAGATGTCGGTATTAAATATGTTGTCTGTGATTTCGAAAGCGAAGCTGGTGGAACTCAGAGTTTTGCTTCAACCGGGTGGAATGCTGCACTGACTGCCGTAACCCGTATCGCTGACCCAACCAGTGTCAGTGAAGGTGTTTTGAATACTGATTGGGATTTATCCCAAGATGTAAAAGGTTCGCTGGAACATGGTAACATTAATTTTTACTGGACAGATGACGGTACCACCGTTGATACAGGTGCGACGGAAATCACCATTGATGTCTATTTACCTGCCGATATTCCGCAGGAAGCATCTCAGCTATCCATCTTTGTCAGAGATCATGACAGCTGGACTTGGAATGAAGACAAATACACGATCAGTGATTCAACCGTCGTTCCTGGTCAGTGGAATACCATTTCTTTCAAAATTTTGGAAAAAGTAGAAGCCGGTACGATCAATCCCTTTGTTGGAGCAAGCGTCGGTATTCAGCTATATTATACGGTTAGCAACACCTGGACCGGCAGTATCTATTTTGACAATGTCACCCTAATCGGTGTGGAAAAACCGGAAGGCGAAATCGTTTCTCCGGTTACAATCGGTAATGTTGAAACCGATGATGGATTAGGTACACCTTATGATTACATTCATCTGGCATGGGTGGACAACACGGTCGGTACCGAAAAATACCAGGTGTATATGAGCCATTCTGAAATTACAGATATCGAGGCAGAAGGTGTTATCCGGATTGCCCGGGATATTCCGCATGGGACAGAAGAATGGAATTATCGTCCTTATAGTCGGACTCCAGAAGAAAAAGATTTTTACTTTGCAGTGATTGCTGTGAAACCCGATGGCTCCTTGACTGAACTAATTGCAGACTGCAAAGTCGGTCCAGTGACCATAACAACTTCGGAAACTGTCAAAGCCTATTACGACCCGAACTTTGCTGCAAATTTTGTGCTGGATGGATTGGATACTGAATTTACATCCCAGTACAAAGCTTTCGCAATTCAGCCCGAAACCGCTGGCGGCTCTGATACGCTGGGCTGGACACCGGCTTCGACTGATATGTCATTTAATGTCACATTTGTTGTGGATAATGATTATTTGTACATTTCTGCTGATGTAACGGATGACGATCTAAATGCTACCGGAAATGCCGCGATTGTCGGCGGAGAGGCCTGGATGGGTGATGCGCTGGAATTTTATTTAGGGGTCTACGATGTCAATCTTTTAGACGTATTGCATGGTTACAAAGATGTAATGACCGAAGGTACCGGCGATTACCGGATAAGTTTCTGTGCTTGGGGCGAAATCCAGAGTTCTCATTACGTCTATGATTTCCCGGGACTGGAGAGTACCCATTACCAGAAATTTACCGGTGACGGTTATATCATCGAGGCCAGGATTGCTCTGGATTCTCTTGCATTGGGCGGTAATATTAATGTTGTTGACGGAGCAATGCTGCCTTTACGGATTGATGGTACTGACTTGGATCCGAGCAATGGCGATGAAAGCAGAACACTGATCACACAGTGGGGCAGTTGCAGTAATACCGAAAACTGGAAGCGTCCAAGCAGTTGGGCATACCTGGAAGTCTATAATCCCGGTGGAACTGGTATCAGTGAGGTGACTGGAATCCCAGGTCAGTTTAAGCTTCATTCCAACTATCCAAATCCATTTAACCCGGTTACCCATATTACCTATGAAATGCCGAAAGCAACCGATGTTTCGCTTGTGATTTATGACATGCTGGGCAATGAGGTCCGGACACTGATGTCCGGTAAACAAAACGCTGGAACCTATACGGTTTTTTGGGATGGACTTAATAATCATGGGAATCAGGTGACCAGTAGTATCTATTTCGCAAAATTCCTGACGGCGGAGTATTCCCGTACTCTAAAAATGATTCTGATGAAATAATCAATGAATTGTCAGACCGGGGTGGAACAAGTACCACTCCGGTCTGGCTTTTCCCGGATTTTTGAAAATACGCAGCGACTTTCTGTAATTTCAAAAAAGTGGTAAGATTTTGAATGATTATCCAATTTATAATATATAAAACGTAGATTGACAGGAATTCCGGCATTGATATCTGATTCTTTAGGGTGATGCCTGGAATCCAATTAGTGGAGGTCGTATGAAAAGCAAGCCAGAATACCGCCTTCTTGCTCTGATTATATTCATGGTCAGCTTGATTTTGGGTGGGACGACCGGTAAAATCGCCGGACGCATTACCGATGCGGAAACCGGTGAACCGCTGATTGGCGCCAATGTAGTGCTCCTTGGAAAAATTGTTGATGGAAGAGTGGTTCATCTGTCTCCGTCAGATCAGCAGGGTGCAGCCGCCGATGCAAACGGGGAATATTATATTATTAATATATCGCCGGGAATTTATTCGATTCAGATATCGTATATCGGATATCAATCAATTGTTCAAAAAGGAATACGGGTATCGGTTGATTTAACAACCCGGGTAAATGCCGAACTTTCCACAACAATAATTCAAGCGGGAGAAGCGGTTATTGTAACTGCCGAAAGAAGGGAAATCAAAAGGGATCTTACCTCGTCGGAAGTAAGCATCGGCGCCGATCAGATCGGCGAAATGCCGGTGCGGTCAGTACGGGATTTGGTATCACTTCAGGCTGGAGTAACTCTTGATGCTTCGGGAAATATCCATATCAGAGGGGGACGCTCGACAGAAATTGCATATATGGTGGATGGTGTGCGGGTGATTGATCCGTTAAATCGCTCATCGGGAATCAGTATCGATGATCAGGCTATTGAAGAATTAAAAATAATCACGGGCACATTTAATGCCGAATACGGCCAGGCTATGTCCGGTGTCGTAGAAGTGGTAACAAAAGAGGGGGGAGATAAGTTATCCGGACAATTGTCCTTATATGGCGGAGATTACCTGAGCAGTGATACCGAGACATTTCTAAATATTGATAGTTTCGATCCATTGGGCTTGTCCAACATTCAAGTCAGTCTCAGTGGCCCCATTCCTCTATGGAGTGAAAAACTTTCTTTCTTTACCACGGGAAGATCTTACAATAATAATGGGTGGCTCTTTGGTCAGAAAGTTTTTCATCCTTCCGATTCATCAAATTTCAATTCTCCTGATCCGGAGGAGTGGTACATTGAAACCACCGGTGATAGCACTGTGGTTTCCATGAACCCTTATAACAAGCAGACGGCTCAGTGTAAATTCACCTATAGAATCTTCCCTGACCTCAAACTCAGCTATGAAATTTTATGGGATAAGGTAGATTATCGGAAATATAGCCATTCCTTTAAGTATAATCCTGACGGTTATTATCAGCATCATAAAAAGGGTTATACCCATCTCCTTATCTGGAATCATACCCTCAGCCCCAGGACATTTTACACAGTAAAATTTTCTAATTTCTTTTTCGACTACGAAAGGTACGTTTATGAGAATTCATTAGATGACCGTTATGTTGATCCTCGTCTTTTAAAAGGCAACTTTCGAACAGGCGGCACTGAGATGGATCACTTCTACAGAAATACCAGAACTCTTGTGGGGAAATTTGATATCACCAGTCAAGTCAGCAAGACGCATCAGGTTAAGATGGGGTTCGGGGCAAAAAGGCACGAATTATGGCTGCACGAGTACCAAATAAGGATCGATCGCTCAACCGATTGGAAACCACAAATTCCTCCAGATACATTAGGAGTTCTAAAAAATAACAAGTATACCCATCTCCCCATTGAGTCATCTATCTATATTCAAGATAAAATGGAATTCAAAGACATGATTGTTAATGCCGGG
>JAGLWX010000056.1 GCA_023133185.1 Fidelibacterota bacterium | reverse complement strand
TTTACAAGGATTCCCCTCTAAAAAGTTGAATGAAGAGAAATACCGATCTTCGGGGAGGGGGTCCGGCAATTGCCGGATGGTTAATGTTTTCTGCACTGAAACGTTATTACTCTGCCTCCATAAAGGGATAGCGATAATCTTTTGGAGGTGTAAAGAGTTCTTTGGTTGTGCGCGGTGATACCCATCGAAGTAAATTGATCATACTGCCGGCTTTGTCATTGGTGCCGGAAGCGCGACTGCCGCCAAATGGCTGTTGTCCAACGACGGCTCCGGTGGGTTTATCATTGATATAAAAATTACCGGCTGCATGTAACAGAGTTTTGGAAGCTTTTAATACGGCATGACGATCCCTGGCAAAAATAGCGCCGGTTAATGCATAAGGGGAGGTTTGATCACAAATGTGTAAAGTTTCATCGAATTTATCATCTTCATAAACATACAAAGTAATAACCGGTCCGAAAATTTCTTCTTCCATTGTTTTAAAATGAGGATCTGTAGTGACAATCACTGTGGGGTCGATGAAATATCCAACGGAATCATCATAAGATCCGCCAATGAGGATTTCAGCGTCTTTGGCATTTTTGGCATACTCGATGTAGGCTATAATATTTTCATAGGCAGCCTTGTCAATCACGGCGTTAAAGAAATTGGTAAAATCCCTGACATCGCCTTTTTTGATGGATTTGATTGTCTCGACCAGTTTGATCTTTAATTCAGGCATGAGAGATTTGGGGATATAGGCTCGCGATGCGGCAGAACACTTTTGTCCCTGGAATTCAAAAGCGCCACGAACGATACCGGTATTCAATTCATCAAGGTCGGCGCTGCTGTGAGCAAAGATAAAATCTTTTCCCCCGGTTTCTCCGACAATTCGCGGATATGTTGCATAGGATGAAATATTTTCACCGATAACTTTCCACATGTTTTGAAATACTGCGGTGCTGCCTGTGAAATGAACTCCGGCAAGTTTCGGATTTGATAGCACATAGGGACCAACATTACGACCTGAGCCGGGAATAAAATTGATTACACCGGCAGGCATTCCCGCCTCTTCAAACAGACGCATTAGATAATATGCAGAAAGGACGGCCGAGGATGCCGGTTTCCATAATACGGTGTTTCCCATTATAGCCGGTGCGGTGGGCAGGTTTCCGGCGATTGATGTAAAATTGAATGGCGTCACGGCAAAAACGAACCCTTCGAGGGCGCGTTGTTCAAGTCGGTTCCATTGACCCGCAGGAGATGAGGGCTGCTGTTCGTATATCTGTTCCATGTATTTTGTATTAAAGTTCCAGAAGTCGATCAATTCGCAAGCTGCGTCGATTTCAGCCTGAAATACATTTTTACTCTGGTTCAACATAGTCGATGCATTCAATCTTGACCGCCATGGACCGGCTAAAAGCGCCGCGGCTTTTTTGAAAATACTTGCCCGTTCCCACCAGGGCATTACCGACCAGGTTTTCCATGCTTCCTGTGACGCTTCAACAGCCATTTCAACTTCCCCGGAGCCGGCTTTATGATATATGGCAAGAACATGTTTATGATTATGTGGCATTACACATGTAGCCGTGTTTCCGGTTTTTACATCTTTGCCGCCGATAATGAGTGGAATTTCAATTTGTTCATTCGACATTCTGTCCAATACTTCTTTGATTTCTTCACGCTCAGGGCTACCCGGCCGATATGCGAGTATTGGTTCGTTAACCGGATCAGGCAAAGTGAATTTTGCATTACACATATATCACCTCTTTGTTAATAGTGTTTGTTTGGTTGAATATTTTGACTGGGACTTAATTTTAATGCTATTTTGGGGCTTAAAATTTTCACTTTTTAAAGTTAATAAATCTTATTAATGGGTGATAGAAGAAATTTACTATTTATTCGGCATTTGTAAAGTAATTCTACAATTGATAAAATTTGAGTATATTTCATCATGCACCAGATCAAAATAGTTAGAATTCTTGCCGTTATTTTCTGTGTTTTTATACTTTGCGCAACATGTTTTGCGCAGGTACAACTTTTAGAGGCAGCGATCGTTGGTAATATTAATAATGGTAAATACTGGTCTAATTCCTCGCTAATTGCAGATAAAGGAGATATACTCAAGCTGTCCGCCGTTGTTACTGCACGTGTTGAAAATATGTACTCACCGTTATATTTGTCGGAAATATATCAATTAGTGATGGATCATGACACAATCGCTTCCGGGAAGGTGATTCCGTTTAAAAAAGTTTTGGTAAAACTACCTGAATTGTACTGGTACAGAATAGAACCGGTTAATATTGACACGTTTTATCTTAATCATCCGGGCAATGTTACACCTTTTGCAGTGATACCGTACCACGAAGTTCCGATTCCAGGGTGGACGAATCAGTGGATTGTTGACTTACGGTCATTACCGGATAAAGATCAATTATTGCCGGGTACAATTTGGTTGAAAGTCGAAGTTGTTCTTGATCGACAGTTTGCTGTTTCGCCGGGTTATGAAAATCGGATGAAAGTGTATGATACGATTGATTTCGGAGGATTGAATCATAAGGTATTCAGGATTGGAATAAAAGGGCGTACAGGATGCATATTCATTGACAATATACTCTTATATAGAAATTTGCCGGTCATTATTAATCCTTTGTCATGGAGTGGTTCATGGGACGAGCATCAAACGTCTCACTGGATTGGTGGAAATTTAGTGAGTTTTATGATAGCGGCTGCTGAAATGTCCGATATCAAATTATGGAATTATCTGGATAAACTTCCGCTTCCGGAATTGAATTTTTTTGATGTCACCGAATACTATCGAAAAAACGTCTATTTAAACGATGATATTTTTACTACGGAAGAAGGGGAGACAATCGGACTGAATAAAATTATCTACGATAAAGGCGATATTCTGTTAAATAACGATCGGGTGGGGATATTATATGAAGATCGCAGTCCGATTAATTCTGAACATGGGGGTGGTCCTAATAAAATATTGGATCGTTATGATCTCATTTTAGAGTGCAATTATCATTCAATGCAGATAACGACAATTGAGCAGTCGCTTGGTGATACTATACAGCTTATCCGCTGGAAGAACCGCTGGAAAAATTACTGATCAAAATAATTAGATAATAAAATCCGCGATAATATATAGATAGCTGTTCATTAAAATCATAATAAAAAACCTTCCGGAGGTTATTTGCTTGCTCTGGCTGCGGGGTTATAGTTTCGTCGGGTCCTCAGACCTGGCGACATGCTCAGGATTAGTGCTAAAAGCTTCAGAAAAACGGAAAGACCTGTCAGGTTTAGTAGATTCTTCTACTTCAAATATGTGTAAGCGATTAAACCTGACAGGTCTAAGTCCCGCGCTGAAAAACCTTGAGTTAAGTTCTTTTCATAAATTCATGTCAGAATTAAAAACTTCTAATAAGAACTTGACTTAAGTTTGTTAATCCCCTACAGGGAAATCTTTCCAGGGGGAGCGAATGTATTACAATACTAAAACCGCTACGCGG